>CAYYVB010000001.1:0-75798 GCA_964475035.1 uncultured Opitutaceae bacterium
ACCTTCGACCGCGTCACCCTGCAGGCGGCCCACCAGCTCGTGGAAGGTGTCCTCCACCAGAAGACGACTCCCGACAACTTCCAGACCTTCGAACTCAAGTCGCTCGACAGCTACACGGACGGCCTCGTGAACGTCGCGACCGCACTCACGCAGTTCGACCCCTGCTGCCTCCTCGTGCCCATGCGCGGCGGGGTGAAGCCCTGCGAGTTCCTCGATGCGATGCTGAACCGCAAGATTCCGCTCGAGCCCTTCGCCTACACGAACAATTCCGACCGCGATCTGTTCCGCACCTACGAAGGAAATCTGGCGCTGATCCTCGCCCGATACGCCAAGGCGAATCCGAACCTTCGGCTCGCCGTGGTCGATGCCGGCATCGGCGGCAATGGCAGCAACCGGCTCGCGCGGCTCCGCAAGCGCATCCAACGCCACCTCGGCGGCGTTTGGCAGGTCCAATTCCACATCCTCCATGCCATCGAGCGGAACGGCCAACCCTTCGAGGCGGTGGCACGGAAGAGTGAACCTGGCCGGATCACCTTCACCCTGCACCCGCACCCCGTCCACCACCTCCTAGTGGAGGACTGGGACCCCGGGCTCGGCCTCATCAGCGAACGCCAGGGCGCCACGATGACCTACAAACCCAGCGTCGTGCCCGGCGCCATCTTCGTGCGCGGCCCCGACGGTCGCGGTCACCTCGCGGTCTCGCCCGACACCCGACGCGCGGTGAACATGACCTTCAGCCATCTCGGCACCCGTCGCCTGCACGAGCGATTCAAGCGTTACCCGGAGCACGACCGCCGCGGCGAGTTTGCCAAATTCTTCCCGCCTCGCCGTTGAGGATCATTCAACATGAAACTCGACGATCTCCTGAAGGGCTCCGAACCGGTCATTTCCGAATGGCTCGCGCACCAGAATCTGCTGCACGAGTGCGATTGCGGTTATCAAGTCTACGATCCGGACGAGGTCAGCGCCGCGGTGCAGCATCGCTGGGGCGACCGCCGCTGCCGTGAGATCAATTTGTGGGCCTGCGATCTTTCCAACCGGTTCGGCTGGCTTTTCATCGAGAGCGCAAAGCCCCAATACGGCATCTATCACTGTCAGCACTGCGCCGGTTCGGAATGGTCCCTCATGATGGATATGATGAAGATGGCGGAAGCGGCCGACGCGAAACGTCCGAAAGCGGCCAAGCTGAAGCGAGCCGCCCGAACGCGCAGGGGAAAATACCGCGTCTACATCGACGAATCCTACACGAACGAATTTCCCCGAAAAGCGGGTGGTTCCCTCGCGCTCGCCGCGTTTCTCCTCGCGGAGAATGACGCGAAGAAACTGGAGCCCGAATGGCAGCGGATCGTCGCTGCCGCCTATCGCGGTCAGTCGCCCAAGGAGGTCAAATACTCCAAGCTCGTGAAGCATCCCGGCCTGCTGGAACGCGTCGGGCACGGGGTGAACGAATTGCTTGCCGCCCTGCCCTCGAGCGCCGTGATCCTGCTCTACGTCCCGAGCGAGGGCTTGATCCAAGAGGAGGTCCGGGTCGTCCGCGCCCTCGCGCACTACGCAAAGTCAACCCCCACAAAATCCGAACTTCAGGAGGCCTCGTCCCCCGAAAAGGTGGAGGCCGCAGTCCGGGGCGCGGTGAGCCGGATGGCGCAGACGATTGCCGCGGCCGTGGCCAATTTCCTCGGCTCAAGAAACCTCCGGGCCGAGATCCGCTTCGATCCCCGCTCGAAAAAGCTCGATGAAGAACTCCACGCGGACCTGACCCGGTTCCTCCCGCTGATCCCGATCAACACTCCGCTCATTGCCCACCAGGATGCCGTGGTGATGCCCTGGCCCAGCGCCCGGATGCCGCGGCTCGGACGCCGGGTGAAGATCGATTTCTCGGCCTCGTCGCACAAGTGTGCCGGGCTTCAAATCGCGGACTTTCTGGCTGGCGACATCCGGACGTTCTTCTCCGAGATGCCGGAACTCCTCACCGATGGCACCGTGGCCCAGCCGCTGGTCAACCAGCGCGTGCTGTTCCCGGAAGCCTTCCGCCGGAGTCCACTGTCAGAGGAGACCAAGCGCAAGCTGGCGGCCTACCGCGGGAAGTCGTTCCTTCCCGGCTACCGGACCAAGCTCGTGCATAATCTCGTCTCTTGTTTCGCGAAGAACGGGCAGATGCGCAACGTGGACCTCGCCGAAGGCGTGGCCTACGACATCATGGATTGAGGCCGTTCACCCCCGATTGAGCCAGAGGTGGCGGAGCACGATGGGCGGCGCCGGCTGCCCGTTCTCGACATAGCGGAACGGCCGCCCGTGCCGTGTCGTGTGGACGGCCGTGCTGACGGCAGAATCGACCGACCGGCGGCACCGCTGCGGATGTTCGAGCACGTGATACAGGGCCGGGTGCGCCTTCAGCGTCTCGACCAGCTTGGGATCGAGGGCATAGCCGCGGTCAACATAGCCGATCATCATCGCGGTCGGCATCGCCCACGCATATTCGCCTTTCACGAACCGGGCGATGCCCTTGGCGGCGTAGTGCACGCCGACCGTATGCGTGGTGTCCACCGGCTTGCATTCGACGAACAGCCCGTCCTGCGTGAGCATGAAAATCTGCTCCCTCCCGGCGATGCCCACAACCAGGTCGGGCATCTTGTCGAGGTTGCTGCCGTCGAAATTGCGAATCTTCGGCTCGCGGGTGACCACAGTGAAGTGTTCGCGGTCGAAGCCTTCGACAATTCCCCCGGCGAGCACCTCGTTATACAAGATCTCGTGCAGTTCGTGCGTGATCTCGTCCTCGATGGCCGTTGCCAAGTTGAACTTTCCCGGCGCCCGGCTGCGCAGGATCTGCCAGGCGGTGCGAATAGCCTCTTCCACCACCAAGACCACGGGCAGCGGGATGGGCGGATGCGGCAGCGCAGCGGTGGTCTCGTCGTAGAAGCCGAATGGCATGTGAGCTTTATTCGAACACGCCGAGATGCTGGCGGATGATTTCCGCCGCCAGCATGCGCGCCCGGCTCGGGGTCCAATAGCGGTATTGTCGCAGGAGCCCGATTAGGAGGCCGTTCTTTGTCGGGCAAATCACGCGCGTGGCGCCCGTTTCGTTGGCCAAAGTCAGAACCGATTCCCAAACGCGGTCGGGCGGCTGCGCGCCGTTCTGCTTAGGGCCGAGCGAAAGGAACACGAAGGGTGCCTCCGTTCCCTGCCCGGGTTGCCACACGACGGTCTCCGCCTGCAGATCGAGCCGTTTGAAAAACGGGGCCAGCAGCGCATCGACCTTGCGGCAAAAGGCGTTGATCTCGGCCTTCGTGGGCGGCTGGCTGGCCCGCAGACCGAGTTCGTCGTTGGGCTCGCGCACTTCGAGGGTGTCCGCGATAACCTGCATGTCCTGTGCATTCAGCCCGTAGCTGCGGCCAAAGAACGCGTCGATTTCCGCAAATACGGTTGCGTCTCCTCGGAGCAGCCGTCGCGACAAAGGTTCGATCCGCGCGATATCTGCCCGGTCCAGGCGCTCCAAAGGCTGGATAATAAATTTGTCGAAATCCTGTTTTTGGAACTTGGGACGCTCGATGCCGATTTCGGCGCTGGTCAGCAACGCCGAGTAGAGCACCAAGTTGCTGTGCATGAAAAGATGCAGGTAACGGGCGAGCAGTTCCCCTTGCGGATGCCCCGCTGCCGAGTAGCCATAGAAGCTCTCATTGTAGGCGACATCGGTCAGACTCAACAACGCACGCCCCTGCGTGCGGTCATCTCCGGGCGAGGCGTTGACCAGCACCAATGGTGCCCGGTAAACGCGCAGCGGATCGCTGCCACTTTCCAGCCGCGGCCAGCACAGGGTCTGTCGGGAAAAATACTCCAGGTCGCCGGGCGTAACCGAAAACCGGAATTGGTCGGGCCGATCCAAATTGCGCAAGCCGTGGAGGGAACGTGCGCTTTGTTGGGGCTGGTCCGGGCGTATCTGGTAACCGGTCCGGCAACTCAGCGCGAGTTGATCGACCCAGTAAGCCTTGAGCGGCTCGCCTCCAGCCGCTTTGAGCTTGCGCATGACTTCCACGTCCAAGGCCGAGCCGACCGCTAAAGCTTTCCATAACCATGGCTCGGCCAATGCATCTTCGACCAAGATCGGTTGAGCGGACTTGGCATCAATCCTGACTTCCCCAAGGCGATTGAGCGGCAGGTCGGTATGCGGCGAAATGAACGGTAATCGATGACCGGATTTGGGCCGGCGGTTGCGCGCGAACAGAAGCATGAACGGCTGGTCCATGTCGGGCCATACTTTGGTCTTTCGCAGATTGGAGCAGTTGATGATGCCGGTGACCTCGATCAGGCGGAAGATGGCCTCACGGGTCGCCCAGGCCGCTCGACCCTGTTTGAAGAGTGTGCGTGCGGGTAGGGCCATCGCGATCCGTCCGTCAGGTTTGCTCCATCGCAGGGAGCGCCACAGGAACGGCAGGTCGGGAACGTAATCCGGGTTCTGATAGGTGGCGCCGATTTCTGTATCCAAACTAGAGACGATCTCACGACTGAGTTGGTCCAGTTGCGCAGCGACGGTTTGGTATTTCTTCCCGATATTGGTCCAGGGAGGATTGCACAGAACAAGGTCGAACTTCCCGTCAAACTCGCGACCAACATGATGGCCCAGGCTGCCTACGACCGGTCCGACGGCCGGATCGGTCGGCTGTCTCCAGTCGTGAAGGATCGCCTGGCGTCCGTGACGCAGGGCGCGGAAGCGCAATTTCTCCGGCGGCACGGGATCGGGATCGAGTTCGATAGCCGTCAAATAGAGGCTCAGGGCGCAGAGCTTCAGCGCGGAGTCGCTGATGTCGAAGCCGACGAGCTGTTGCTCCAATATTCCGCGGATCGCCGCGGTGTCTGGGCGCCGCCCCTGCACCTTCCACCGTTCGCGATACAGCCGACGGAACGCGATCACGAGGAATACGCCCGCGCCGCATGCAGGATCGAGCACTCGCGCCGCCACGGCGTCCGCCATGGCGTCGAAAGCCTCGCCGACGAGGGTCGCCGCAATGTTGCGCGGCGTGTAGTGCACACTCGTGCTGCGCGCATTGTGATCATCCCATTTCCACGAAAGGCGTTCGTAGACTTGGCTCAAGAGCCCCACCGGGATGTGGGCGAAATTCAGGTGGCCCCAGTGGATCGGCAGCCGGAGTTGGAATCCGTCGTCCCCTTGGGGCTCATCCCCTCGCGTGATGCCGCCCAGATGAAAAAACACGCGCTGCCCGGTTCTCTGACCCACGCTTTCAAAATACTCCCGGCTGCCGTTGTCGGTCAGCGGCAGAAAGTCCCCGTTGAAAGTGCGATCGAGCCAAGCCGACGTGGCGGCAGCATTTTCCGCATTATCGAAGCATTGCGCCAGCGCGCCGGCTTTCGGGGCAATACGTTTCAGGTCCGCTTCCTTGACGATCCCGCGATCAATCAGGAAGCGGAAGAAAAGCGCCCGGCCGACCAACGAAAGAATGTCACTGCGCCGAAGCCGCAGTTGATCGAGCCGCGTGGCTGTGCGATCCACCAACTGAAACATTTCCTGAAACAGGAAATCGACGTCCGGCCCGCCGGGCAGCTCTTCGCAGCGGCCGAGGGCCAACCGCGAAAAGAAGGTCAGGGCTTCCGGCGTGCCAGCTTGGTATTTCCGCCACTGCGGAGTCTGCTGGTCAAGCGACACGGGCACGACATCGAGCGTCCCCGGCCGGACAATGGCGAGGTAGGCCCGGTCGCCACGGCAGGCGAGGGCACGCTGTAGGCCGGCGACCTGCTCGTCTTGCAGTTTGGCGTCCGTCGCCAGCCGGCCGGCATCCAGAAAATACAGCAGCGGCCGGTCCTGATTCTCGGCGACGCCGTCCGGCATGATCGCCTGGGAATCCCGGGTCGACTTCGGTTCGACCAGATCAAGGTAGTCCAGGAGTTCCGGGGTCGCCTCATTGCGCAGCCAGCGCACGGACCGGCTCCGTGCGTTCACGCCATAATGGGAAAGCTCGCGGGTGAGGCTCATCCGTTTTTCCGCTTTGGACCAGGCACGCCTGCCGGCGTAAACCCGGGAAAGGTAGGTTGCGTCCGATCAGCCAAATAGCTCGTCACCCGGTCCTTGAACCAGTCCTTCAGCGTCAACCCATCCTTGGCGAGTGCGATGTGCATTTCGCGCTTAGTATCTGGGTCTAAATCGATTACGAAACGTCCGGAGGGGCCTCGGGCCATACCATCTATGTTACATATGGCATGTCACTTGACGAGGTTAAATGTCCGCGCCCCCCCGAATTTCAAGCCACGCGGATGCCCTTGGGCGTGAGCGCGTCGGCGACCAAATGCGAGAGGTAGCACCAGCACGCCATGCGCGCCGCCGCCCGGGCTTCCGGGGTCCATTGCGTCGTATGGACCGCGTGAGTCGCATACCAGACGAGCGCGCCGCAGGCGACGCTGTGAAAGAAGCCGCGGTGGTTCGGATGCACGGCGGGTTCGATCAGGTCGGGCACGAGTCCGATCACGCCACCCACTCCTCCCCAGACAGCCATTTCGCCCCAGTCGAATTCCCGCGTGGAATCGAGCTGCTGCTGGGCCAGTTGTTTGATCGCGTTCGCGGCCAGGCCGGCTGCTCCCGCCAGAAGAAAGTGTTGTTTTGCCCGGGGCATGTCCTTTAGTGGAGACATTCGTTTTCTACGTGTCAATCGTTTTTAACTACTAATGGGCAACACGACCAACCCGGACAAATGGGATGCGCGGCAGCGCCTCACCTTCATTGAAGAGGCCGCGTTCTGGCGCGGTTGGGTGCTGCGATCGGACCTCGCGGACCGATTCGGCCTCTCCCTGCCGCAAGCCTCCGCGGACCTGAAAGCCTACCTCGCGCTCAACCCCGGCGCACTGCAATACGACCTGAGCGCGAAACGCTACTGGGGCGCGGAGAAAATGGAACTCAGGTATGCGACGCCCGACCTGACGCGCGCGATCGGGCAATTGCTCGGTCCGGAGGCGAAGGGGCTTCCCACCGGAGACCACTTCGCGACGATTGACCTGCCGAGCCGCGCCTTGCCCCTCGCGGCGGCCCGGCATCTGTTCCGGGCGATCAGTCAGCAGCTCCGCGTCCGGGTGCACTACTACGCGCTGACGAGCGGCCGGGCGCATTGGCGCTGGATTTCGCCGCACGCGTTCGCGCACGACGGCTATCGCTGGCATGTTCGCGCCTATTGTCACGAGGAGGGCAGCTACAAGGACTTCGTCATCGGCCGAATCGAAGCCTCGGAGCCGCCGGTGGCGGGCGAGCCTCCGCCCATCCCCGACGTCGATTGGTCGACCTGGGAAAAGATCCCCCTTCGGCCCCATCGGGGACTCGATGCCAACCAGCGGCACGCGGTGGAACTAGACTACAGGATGCAGCGGGGGCGGACGACCTTGTGCGTGCGTCGCGCGATGCGGGAATACACGCTCGCTTACCTGCGGTTGAGCACGGAAGAACGATTTCCCCAGCATCTCGAGCTGGCGGTGCCCGTTAATCGCAGGTCCGGCTGAACAGAAAAAGCCCGTGCCGGCTTTTGGCACAGGCCCGGCACGGGAGAGATGACTAACTGGCCCGTGAAGAGCGTTGGCTTTCCACCGCAATGGGCGAAGCCGACCGACGTCAGGCCTTTTCGCCGCCATTTGCCGTCCTTCACCCCAGTCCCAGTTTTTCCGCGACCCGGTTTTCGTTGAGATCGTCCGCTTCATCGAAGCAGACCAACCGGACGCCGTGCCGCGCGCAGAGCGACGCCTTCCTCCGGTCGCGCTCCTGCACCGCGGCGAGCGCCTTCGCCCCGCCGAGATAGTCGAAGGCCCGCGAGTGCTGCGCCCCTTGGAACTCAACGCCAAGCCGCCGATCCGGCACCCAGATATCGAGTTCCAGCCCGTCTAGAAAGTCCGGCTTCGCGTGCCGCTCCACCGCGCAGGGGCGAAAGATCGATCGCACGTTCAGAAAGAGCACCGTTTCCCGCTGGAGCCAGGCCTTGAAAGCCGGAAATTCATAGTGTGCCCGCAACCGCGACACGGCGAACTCCCGCACGGTGCGTGTTGCCGCTTCAATTTCCTTCTGCACCTCCTGCGACCGCCGCCACGCCCGTGCATACTCCGGCCCGGACTCCAGCCGCCATCGCGGCGGCTGCGTCGGCGTTCCGTAGATTTCAACACTGAGCCGACGGACCTCCGTCATCAGCGCCTCGAAGTTTGCCGGGAGCAGCTGGCCGTGCCAGGGCGTGGAAACATAGGGCAGGGGATGCGCAATGAACGAGAAGCCCAGTGCATGGAGTTCACGATAGATGAGCAGCCGGAAGACATTTTCGAAATACGACCGGCTCTGCAGGTTTTCATAAGGCGGCACCGCTCGCCAGCAGCGGTGGCAGATGTTTTCCCGGAACCTCAGCCGCTCCAGAATCCCGTCGTTGTCCGGCTGCTGCGCCCACAACGCATCCGCCACGGCCTCCGGGAACGAGTGGTTGATGACGAAGTCGTAACGCCCCTGCGGACGCAGACCCCGGCGGGCCTCGCGCTCGCTTTTCTCCGCCAACTCGCTTTGCACATAATGGCCGATGGCTTCGCGCGTGCAGGCGCAGAAGCAACCCATTCCGTCCGGCTTCTCCGCGTAAGCCATGAACACGCCGCCGACCTGGCAGTAGGGCAGCGGCAGCGATGTCCGGACGAGCGAGACCGCCGGTCGCATCAGCCCTTGTCCTCCTCGCCCTGCCGACGCGCAACCTCCGCCTGCACGAACTCCTCCGTCAGCGGATCGGCATAGGTGATCGGCACCAGCGTCACGCCTCGCTTCCCGCACAGCCGGGCCTTCCTCCGGTCGCGCGCAATGAGCTGCGCCAGCGCGTCCTCGCCGCCCCACGCAGCAATCGGATGAAAATGCTGCTGCCCCTGATATTCGAAGGCGAGGTGGCGCGCCGGCAGGAACACATCGAGTTCCAAACCCTGCAGCCACTCCGGGCGATGGTGTCGCAGCATTTCGTCGGCGGGGAAAAGCCGGCCCACGATCTTGGCCAGCATGGTCTCGGAAACCCAGCCTTCGCCCACTTTTCGAAACCCGAACTCCTCGCGGGTCAGGTCGGTGAACGCATTCTGCAATCTTCGCGCCGTCTGCTGGCAGAGCTTGTCGAGCGCGCGCGTGGGTGTCCGGTTCCGCTTGGCCAGTGCCGCTGCGTTGGCATCGACCAATTCCCGGATCTTCTCCGGACAAACTTCCTCCAGGTAGTCCCAATCCAGCACGCCCAACCGCAAGCGCATCTGGTTCACATACCAGCCATAAGCTTGATCGAACCTGCCGCCATACATCTCATGGCAGTAGCGCCAGAGTGGAGCCACGAGATTGCATCGATGGCAGAGCTTGGGGCGGAACGACAGGTCCTCGAGCGAATCACCGCCGCGCGGCGCAGATGCGAGCGCTTCGGGGACATGCCTTTTGCCCAACCATGCTGCACTGCGCGGGTCACGTTTTGCCCGCCGGCGAGTGAGTTCCACCAGATTCGAAAGCGGGGTCCGCGCGCACTGACAGAAATGCCACGGCCCATCCTTGTCCGCTCCGAACAAGCAAAAGGTGCCGTAGTGCCCCGGATACGCGACCCACGGCAGCGGGAGTCCCGCTTCGAAGTTCACGCCACCCAATGAAACCTGAGGCTGCGAACCACGGGAACGACGCTTCGTGGCTTTCACGGGACGCTCCTATAACCCCTGGTGCAGCCGTTCGAGGTCCCGCGCCAACGCCGCCACAAATTCCGTGCCGGTGTCGTTCAGCCCGGCTTGAAATTCCGTTCGCAAACCGGCCGCATCGATCTCCGGGAGCATTTCCTCGAAACTGCGCCGCAGCTCCGAGGCATAGAGCAGCGGGCTCATCGGCTCACGTGCCCCCACATGCAGCAGCTTGTCATGCAGGTGGAAAAGCCGCGGCCAGTCGAACCAACGCGGGAATCCCCTGGGCTCATCCCAGCTTCTCAGGAACAGCCATTCTTCCGGCAGCAGCCAATAGTGGACGGCCTTGCCGCTCGGTGCGCTGCGCACCAAGCCCGACGCTGCAAACTCCCGCAGCGTATCCTCGACTGTTCTCGGAAAGTAGTATGTCGCCCGCGCAATCTCCGCCGGGTGGCCTCGCTCATGTGTCAGCAGCCACTGCAAGAATTCACAGCGCGCCTGCACGCCAAAGAGGCTCCGCAATTTCCAGGACAGCATCGCCGCCGCGCGCGGGTTTGGCGTCCGGCTCATCTCCCGGCGTTCGATCGCACCCCGCAGCAGCCCATGCCGGGCGAACGCCGCATCCGGCTCGCCCCGCACGGGCATCTCTCCGCCGTTGGGCAACCGGAACAGCGGTTCAGGGGAGGGGGCAATCCGCTCATCTTTGAGCAGCACCTTCCATTTGCTGAGAGTTGTCCGCTGGCTCAACCAATCCGCAATCGCCCGCAGCACCTGCTCGTCCCCCAGCGGCAGTCGCTTGCGGATGTTGCGCAGTCGTTGGACGTTCACCCACTGCGCATGGCCCCAAAGCCAATCGAGCATTTCGTCGAACAACCGTGGGTCCGAACGACCATGCGTCGTCGTAACCAGCACCAACGCCTCCAGGTCCACGATCCAGTTCGCGTCCTTCTGGGCATGGCCGGCCACGCCCAGCAGGCTCCACTGTCGCCAGACCAGATCGAGCAGCAGTTCCCGCAACCGGGCGTTAAAGCTGTGCGGCGACTCCGTCACGTTTGATCTCCTCCAACAACTGTTTCATCAAATCGCAGAACGCCGGCGACACGTCGTGCGTCATCGCCCACCGCGCCGCCGCCAACAGTTCCGCGTCGCTCGGCTCCAGCGCCAGCAAATCGGTCAAGTGCCGCGACGGTCCGCGATCCACTGCCGCATACAGCTTGAAGTGAATCTGGTCGATCCGACCGATATACCAGGCAGTGATATGGCCGTAGCTCTTCGCTTCCAGCCGGTCCCGAAAACCTTCCGGCATGCCCATCTCGAACAAATCGACCGGCCCGCTGTTGATCCACGTCTCGGGCAACCCCAAGTCCCGCGCCACGCGTTCCGCCGCCTCGACAAATTCCTTGGGCAGCTCCCGCGCGCTCACGAAGTCGGCGCCCCGCACCCGCCGCGCCAAGATGTCCACATCCTTGGTCGTCCGCGAAACAAAACCCCGCGCAATGAGGGAAGTGCCACCGCACACAATCAGTTCCTGCGGCGGCAACCCGGCCAAGCGCAGCCGGTCACCTAGCAAGGTGAGGGCGTCTTCGAGTTGCTGCAGTGGAAATTTGCTAGGCATGACTTAATGCGTGTTTTAAGTATCCGAAAGATAGCATTGAAAGTCACGGATAATTGTTTGAAATCGAGATTCCTCCAGGAAATAAACGCATTAGCAGTTGAAAACCAACGTAGCTAATCACAAATTAACAAACTAGTGCGTTGATTGATTGAATTGTGCGCGAATTCTAGCGATAGGTAGCATTATGGCATTTCGAGCAAACGAGGAAATTACGAACGGCCGGCGGGCTGCCATGGGCAAACTGCTGGGCCGGAGTATCGATGCAGACAAACTGGAGCACAGCACGATGGTCCTCCAAGAGCTTTTGGACCAACACGGTCCCGTCGTCCAAGCCTATCCCTCATGGCATCCTTTGGTTTTGGACAACCAAGATCATGACAGCCCTGCAACCGTTCCGGGCGACCGGTGCGGCTACCGTGGCTTGGATCACACGGTTTTTCTCCGCGGCGGCTTCATTACCTGTCCTTACGACAACGGGGTCGCCATTCTCAAATCCGTCGAGGAACTCTCTGCGCGCGATGCGAGCAAGGGCATCGCTTCCATCACGGCCGGGAAAATCGATGCACAGCTCTACCACCCGAATGCCACGCCGGTTCTCGTGACCTGCGAATGGCACCGGCCCCTCAACCGGGATGGCACGATTCCCACCGCTCTCGCCCTGCCGCTGCTCCTCGAACGCGAGCTTGCGTGCTGGCGCACCGCGCAAGTCGCCGAAACCTGGAAAACGATGGCCCCTTACATCCTCGGCCGGCCGTGCGGCAGCCGCTCGTCCCTGTTCGTCAACGAGGAAACCGGCCAGGCGCTGAAGACGATCTGGAACGCGCTCATCAACACGGGCATGTTCGGCCCGATTCGGGTTGGAACCTGGTAGGGTAAGGCTCTCCCGTTAAGCGTGACGCGTCCAGCGGTGGACGCAGAAGGTCCATTCTCTGATGCCCCCGTCGAATCCCGCCCCCTGCTACCTTTGCGGCCGCGCGGAAGCCGACACGCGCGATCATATTCCTCCGCGAAACCTATTCCTGCCGCCGGTTCCTGACAACCTCTTCACGGTCTCCTGCTGCCGCTCCTGCAATGAGGAGTTCGCCAAGCTCGACGAGCAAATGCGGGTGTTTCTCACCTACTCGCGGAAAGTCTCCGCCTACGGCAAGCGGGTGTGGAAAAAGAAAGTGGTCGGTTCGACCTTTCTGCGGTCACGCAAACTGCACCAGACCGTCCGCGATCATATCGTGACGGACCCCGAGGAGGTGACGGCCGGAACCCGGGAGCAGGATCTGCTTTTCTTCCCGCAAGAGTCCGCCCATCGGTATTTCATCCGCATCGTAAAGGGCCTCCTGACTGCGCACCGTGGTCACCAAGATTGGTCCAAGCTCAAATTCGAGGTGAAGCACATCGACGGTAATCGTCAGGTGCGCGAACACGTTCGCCAACTCGACTGCATTCAGAAAGGAGCGGCCTTTCGCTGTTACTACGGGGTCACGGATAACGGCCAGACCGGCCTTTGGATCTTGGTGTTTTTCGATGGAGAATGGTTCTTGGTGTCGCACGCGCCAATGACTCCGTGATGGCCACCGATAAGACAATCTGGCCTGCCTGTGGGTTATCCGGTCGTCGATCGAGATGGCTCATGCGCTGAGTCCCATTCGAGGCTGCACTGTAGTCGGCTTCACAGTGGCGACCGACGGTGCCTGGAATGGTGCTGCATCCGTAGATTGTGCACCGGCCTCCGGCCAGGACACGCCGGTGACGCGCGTCGCGGCCCAGCGGGCATTTTCGTTTCGGAGCCTTTGCCAAGCACGGTTGGTGGGACTCCAGTGAAACCCACTGGACTTCAGTTTCGCGATCACGTCCGATCCCGGCTTCGCATCGTGGTAAATCCGCACGCAGCAATCTTCGGCGTTGTCCTCCATCCGTCCGCCTGGGAATTGCACCGTAACCGAGGGCCGTGCACCTTCCTTCGTCAGCGCATCGACCCTCGCCTGCATCCGCCGAATGTTGGCCGCATTGTTCGTGAGTTCGTAGTTAGCGAATCCAATCCGGCCCGCGAAATCCGGCCGCAGCAATTTTCTCGCGCCGTCTGGCGGGATGCCGCACGCGCTGCCGAGCCGCGCGACCTTCTCGTCGTCGGCCAGCTTCTGGTCGCGAACGATCTTGTTCGCGGCCCTCATCTTTTCTTGGAGACGCTCGGCCTCCGCGATTCTTGCCTGTAATTGCTCGACGGCGTGTGCGTCCTCCGCGCGAATGGGTTGGGCGTAGCTCATGGTATTCCTTGGTTCACGGTGAAATCCTCCCGCCGGTCCGCGGCCACAGGTGCCGCAGCCGCGTGTCCATTGTCGGGAGATTGGCCAGTTGTCGGCCGGGGCTTTCAAATACGGAGCGTTTCGCTTTCCGCGCCTTCGCCACGAGGTCGTCGCCCTCGCTTCTGCCCGGAAACGCGATCACGGCCTTCGCGAGATTCACGAGCGTCGTGTTTCTCTCCTCCGGGCTCGCCGGTCCTTCGTGCATGAAATTCGCCGTCACGCGCCGGACCGCGATGCCGCGCCGCTTCGCCCACGCTTCGACCTGCTCGGAAACGCCGGGCATCCCGTTCGTGTAGATTTCCTTCACGCGCAGCATCGCGACCGCGTGTTCGAGAAACCGATAGTCCGCGCGCGTCAGCACGTAGTCCTGTCCGCCGGTAACGATGGCGTTCATGGCGCGAGTCGGGCCATCCGGCGGTGCACGATCCGTCGGCGTGCCGAGACCGTTGCGTAGGCCTGTTCGGCCGGCTTCGCTGAGGGTATCTCCACGGCGAGTTTCGTCCGCACCCACGTCCGCGCCGTTGCCACCTGGGCCAGCGCCGCGCGCACGGCCTCGTGCGCGGGCGTGCCCTTGATACAGGCGAAGTTCGACGCGACCTTCAGCGCGAACTCCGCTTGGCCCAGGTGGTCGTCGAGGCACTGCCTCGTGGACGGCGGGACCGGCATATCAGGCGGCGACCTTCGGCGCCGCAGCCGGCGGTGGCACCATCGGTGTGGTTGCCGCCGAGGGATTCGCGAACTCCCTCCGGGCCTGCCGATCCTTCTCACGAAGGGCGGCCTGCACGAACGCCTTGTCCTTGATGTAAGGGCTGACGCCCTCGAGGTCGCGGTTGATCCGCGCCTTCCCCTCCGGGCTCTGCGCGTCGTAGAACGCCTTCGCCTGCGGGAGCTGCTTCTGGATGAGCCGCATCTCGTTCTCGTGCTTCTGCACGTCGCGGTAGATGAGCGTCTCGATCGCGCGCTCGGGGTTCTCCCGGACGAGCCGCGTGTAATACACGACGTCGTCGGGATTCGCCTTCTTGTGCGCCTCGATCTTCTTCTTCACTTCCGGGTTGTCCCGGAAAACGAGCGGCTTGGGTTTCTCTGCTTCGGGTTTTTGTTTTTGGTCGATGGCCATGGTGGTATCGGGTTAGGCAGCCTCTTCGTGATGTGCGGGCTGCGGCGGCACCGGGCGGTTGTCCTGCCCGAAGGAATCCTGGAGCACGGGGTTGAACGGCGGCGCCTCCGGCCCGGCGACCAGGCGCAAGGCGAGGTCGAACTGGCCGCAGATGTCCGCGCATTCGTGGCGCGCCAGCGCGAAGGCCATGAGGCTCTTGGCCTCGATCTTCGGGCTGGCCGCCGGGAACCGCCGGTTGAGTTCGTCGGCCGCGGCGAAGAATTCGGCGGCGACGGTCTCCGGCAGTTGGAGCGTGAGCGTGATCATGATGTTGGTGGGTTTGGGTTGTGGTTAAGAACCGGCCTGGGACCCCGGAGGGTCGGGTCGGAACGAAGCGGAGGCCGGCCACGGGGCCGGAGGCTTGGCGGAGGCTCCGGGGCGGCGAAGCGAAGTGACGGGCCCGACTGTCCGGGGCGCGGCCGGACTCTCCGCCGGGGCGACGCGAGCCGGGCCGTGGCTGGGGACGGCCCGGCTGGCGTCGCTGGTCGTTGCATCATCGCGGCGGAACCGCAGCCCAAGGGCGACCCGGGTCAGTCTCCGGTCGTGCGCGTCGCCCTCGGCGAGCATCTCCACGGACTCGACGCTGACCCCGGGCGTCCGGCCCCAGCGTTCGATGAACGCCAGATAATCAGGCCAGTCGCCGAGCTGCGGTTTCCGCCGAACGACCTGTATTCGCACGCTCGGTCCTTCTGGTTTCGAGTCGCACTGCCAGTCCGCCCCGAACTGCTCGGGCAATTTGTTCAACGCCTGCTCCGACCATGCCGGGATGCTGGTTCGGCTCACCTGCGTTCGCAGCGCATCACGCACCGCATCCTCGTTGCCGCGCAGAGCATCGCGCTCGGCAACAAGTGCTTGCAAGTCATCCGTCGCAGGCACGGTGAACGGCTGCCAGCGATGGGCCGTGAGCCAAGCGACGCCGCAAAGGCCCGCGCTCAGGATTAGCCCGAGCCAGCCGCGAACGGTGATGGTGCGAACGGCAGTCACGGGCGAAAACTTCCGGTCAGGGAGAAGGAGCCGTCCGGCTGGGTTTGGACTCCGGCTGTCCACGCGGCCCCGTTCGGCGCAAGGCGTGCGCGCCAGTCATCCAGTAGTGCCGACGGTGTCCCCGGCGCCATCCAGCCATCGAGAGCCAGCGTGCGGCCATCGAGTTGAAGCGAACCCAGCACGAGTTGCCGCGGAATCGTGGTCGCGACCTGTCGGAGGAAAGCGCCTACGGGCGCGCCCGGTGCCGAGCCGGCGAGGCGGCTCCGCAGGGCGGCGATCTCCGCGGCGTTATCGCGCAGATGGGCAATCTCCGCGCGCAACGCGCTCGCTTCGGTCGCGTGCCGTGTCGCATCGGCGTGCTGGACGATACAAGTGTGCGCGTAGCTGCCGCCGATGCCGACGGCTGCGAGGAGGAACGCCACGCTGGCGGCGAGCGCCAGTCGCTGCGCCGTGACGATGGGCTCGCGGGGCAGCAACTGCGCGGGATGATACCGCGGCAACGGCGCCGCCCGGCCAAGTGCCTTCGCGAGCGGCAACGTCTCGACGCCAGGGTAGCGGTCCGGCGTGAGCAGTGGATTGATCGCCTCGACCTCCCCGTCTCCGCAGACGAGCAGGATGGGCTCGATGGGATCGCGCTCGAGGATTTCGGAGAGCCAGCGGCTGACGGAGGAGAGCGTCTCCTCGCCGTGCCAGCTTGGGGTGGCTCGTCCGCCTTCGGCCGGTTGGCGGAAGGCGGACGCCCGGTCGGAACAAATCGCGACGACGGTGCAGGCCCCGGAGTCGGTCCACTCGTTCGGGAGCGCCTGGAGATAGGTGGCGATCGGCCAAGCCGAGTCGAGCGCCAGTCCATGCCGAGCCAGTTCGGTGGCGAGGGCGAGAAGCCGCGGTTCGGCCTCGTAGTGCAGCACCGTCGCGAATCCCTCGCCAGCAGCGAGGACCGGCTCGTGTCCCCACGTGTGATCGGGTTTGACCAAAGTCGGATATTCCCCGGCGAGCGCCTGCGCGACCGTCCGGCGGTCGCCGTTGGGACACGCCACGGCGACCGAGAGGAGCGTATCAGGCTGGTAGATCAGCCGCAGGCGAACGGGCTTGGGTTCATCCGCGAAATGCGTCACGAGCTGCTCGGCGGCCTGCCGGTCGTCGGCGAACGCCGGCAGCGCATCGCCGCCGGGAATCCACCAGCGATTACCCCACAGGAGGACGGTGCGCGGTTCAGATCGAGGTGACATAGATATACACGTCGGTGATTCCGTTGGCGGGAGCGGCGTAGGCGACGACGCCGGTATCGCAGGCGGCGCCCTCGATCGGGGCCAGTTGCGGTCCGTTCATCGAGAGCGCGAGTTCGTAGGCATCCCTTGCCGGGACCTGCGGGATCACGAGATACGCGACCACGTAGTTGGCGTTGAGGTTGGTGGTTCCATCGAGACGGAAGTTGGCTCCCAAGGCCGCCGACGGCGCGAGCGCCGGATTCGCGGTCCGCGCCTCCACTCGCGTAACAGCCGACCAGTTGCGGAGCGGCGCCGCATCGGGCGTCATTGCGAAAGCTTGGAGCGCCTGGTTCCACTGCATTTCATTGCCGGTGCCGGTCGAGGTATAGAATTGGCTGCCCATGCGCAGGCTGATGGGCCGCTCAATCTTCCCCGCCGCGAGAAGCACGGCGTCGAGGCGTGCGCCATTGCCCTTGGCCGCGTCGGTGGCACCCGACAGTGCGGCGCCGGAACACGGCACGCCGGTGCCTTCGGTGCGCGGCAGGCTGCCATTGCCGCCGGGCATGGCAATGAAGTCCGTGAGCGCGGTCTTCAGGGTTTCGACGGCTTTTTCGACCTGCTGCACGCGCGCGGTGCGCAGCGCGTCGAAGCCTTTGGGCAACAGGAGGCCGACGAGCACGCTGACGATGGCGAGAACAAGGACGAGTTCGAGGAGCGAGTAACCCCGGGCGCGGTTGAGTTTGGTGTTTTTCATGTGGGTTTGGGTTGTGGGCCGGACGGCCCGGTTGGGTTGGAGAGAAATCAGAGGACGCGGGCGACCTGCTCGATGGTCGTGAGACCCCGCGCCGCCGCCGCTAGGCCGTGCTGCCACAGGGTCGCAAAGCCCTCGCGGTCGCGCAGGGCGGTGAGTTCCGCGAGCGGCGCCGCCGCCGCGATCAGCGGGGTGAGCTTTGCGGCCGGGACCACCTCGTGGATCGCCAGTCGGCCGCGATACCCGCGGTCGCGGCAGGCGGCGCAACCGACCGCGCGATGAAATTGTGCATCCGGCATCCGGTGGACCTCCCGGAGCCGCGCGTTGTCGGGATGCGGTTCCTTGCATTCCGGACAAAGCCGGCGGACGAGCCGCTGCGCAGCGACGAGCCGCAACGATGCCGCCAGGAGAAAGCTCTCCACGCCGAGATCGCGGAGGCGGGGAATCGCCGCCAGAGCGTCGTTCGTGTGCAGCGTGGAGAGCACCAGGTGTCCGGTCAGCGCCGCGCGGATCGCGAGCTGGGCCGTCTCGGCATCCCGCGTCTCGCCGACCAGGAGCACGTCAGGGTTCTGGCGGAGCAAGGCGCGCAGCGACGACGCGAATGTGAGTCCGATCTTTTCGCGGATCTCGGTCTGCCGGATGCCGGGGAATTCATATTCGACCGGATCCTCCAGCGTGTGGATGACGCGCTCCTTGTGATCGAGGGCATGGAGCGCCGCGTGAAGTGTGGTCGTCTTGCCCGAACCAGTCGGGCCGGTGAGGTAGATGATGCCCGCCGGTCCGCCCAGCGCCTGCCGGAGGGCCTCCGCTTGCGGCGGCGCGAGCCCCAGTTCGCCAAAGTCCTGCCCCGGCATCGTCTGATCGAGGAGCCGGACGACGAGGCTCTCGCCGTGCACGGTGGGAATCGTGGAGAGGCGCAGGTGAAACCGGCGTCCCTTTTCGCGGAGCACGGCGCGACCGTCCTGCGGCAGGCGTTTCTCGGTGATATCCATGCCGCCGAAAATCTTTCCGCGCGCGACCAACGACTCCCGTTGTGTCGTCGGTAGCCGCAGGTGCTCGCGCATTTCACCGTCGAGGCGGAAGCGCACACAGAGACCGTCTTCCTTTGGCTCGAAATGGATGTCGCTCGCGCCTTCGTTCGCCGCCGCGCGCAGGATCGCTTCAAGGGTGCGCGTAGCGTCAGCGCCGCCCGCGTTCAATGGCTGTGTGGCGCGCGGCGCCCGAAATTGCTGGAGAACCGTAAGCATCAGCGGACGAGTCGGGGTGTGAGAAAGATGACCAGTTCGGTCCGCTGCCGGAGCTTCGCCTTGCTGCGGAAGGCCGCGCCCATGACCGGCACGGACCCGAGGATGGGCACGGCGCGCGTGGACTCGCCCGATTCTTCCGAAATCAATCCGCCGATCACGGCAGTTTCGCCATCGCGCAGCCGCACGATGGTCGAAGCCTGCTTCACCTCCGTGACCGGTGCGGTCTGCCGTCCGTCGGGACTCGTCACGATGGCCTGGAGCCGCGTGATCGCTGGCAGCACATCAAGCGTGATGACGCCGTTCCCGTCGATCTGCGGCGTCACGGCCAGGATGGTGCCGATCGTGATCGTCGAAATCGAAAAGCTCTCCTGCGTCTGGTTGACCGGCACGGTGGTGCCGCCCTGCTGAAATGTCGTGGATTGCTGCAACCGGAAGAACGGCCGGTCCTCGCCCACCTTTATGAACGCGGTCTGGTTGTTGAGCGCCCGCAGCCGCGGCTGCGCCACGGTCTTCAAGTCACCTTGCGCTTTGAGCGCATGGATAAGTGCGGTCGCTTTCTCCCAGCCGAGGGTGGCGGTAAACGTGCTGGCACCGAGCAGCGCGCCGCCCACGCCGGTCACCTCGACCGGCGAACCCGCCGTGAGCGTCGCTTGCCGCCCAATCGAGGCTGCCGCGAGATCCCAATCGACGCCCAGCTTCTGCTCGTCGCGCAGCGTCACTTCGACCAAGCGCGCTTCGATCTCCACCTGCTGCGTGATGCGCCGGTTCACCAGCTCGATGAAGGCGGCGATGATTTGGTGGCGGCCGAGCGGGGCCGTGACCTGCGCGACCCCGCTGAACCGGTTGAGGACGAGCGCGTCGCCGTCGCCCAGCATTGCCTTCAACTCCGCCTCCAACGTGGTCCAGAAGGTGTTCTGGTTTTCCTGTGAAACTGACACCTGGGTCGCGTCGCTTCCGGAGCCGTTGACGCCCAGCGCCTGCGCCTGCTGCGCCGGACTGAGGCCCGGCTGGCCGAAACCGTTGGTGCCGTTCCCGCCGTTCGCTCCGCCCAAGGTGATCGACGCGCTGCCGGAGCCGCTCCGCACGAGCTGCGGATAATTGATCGTGTAGAGCACGGTCTTCAACCGGCGGACCATCAGCCCGCCCGCCTCCTGGCCGTAGTGATGGCCCAGCGGAGCCGTGATGGCATCGAGCGCGTGGCGCAGAGAGCCGCTCCGCAGCTCGAGCGTGACCGTGCCGGTCAATTCTGGCTCCACCAGAATCGACGTTTCGCTCGCCCGCGCGAGGGTGCGCAGGGCGACCGCGAGCGTCGCATGATCGAAGCGAAGGGCGGGCACCGGACGGTCGAGCGGCGATTCCGCAGCCGAGACGGCGGTGACGAGGAAGAGGATCAGGAGAATGCGCATGGGTTCGGTGGGTTAGGGTCGTTCGAGGACGAACGGCGTGGTGCCGCTCGTCGTGTTGCCTTGGAGGATCGTTCGGCCGGCGGGCCGGTATTTGAGCACGGCTGCCGCGACCGCATTGAAGGTCCGCGTCACGCTCGGAGCCGGAAGGAATTCCCCGTCACCCGGCTGGCTCGCCTGCACCGTCACGGCACCGGGACCGGTCACGGTGAGTTGATTGCCGGTCAAGGTCGCCGGCCCGCTGACGAGTGCGTAGCTGACGGGCAACCCCGAGGAGGCCGTGGCACTCAAGGTCAGCGGCGCGCCGCCCACGGGCTGAGTGCCGAGCGGTGCAAACGAGATCGTCTGCGCGGTCTTGTCGGTGAACACGGCTTGCACCCACAGGGCGCGATCCACGAACACGGTGATCGAAGGCGCCGTGCCGCTCGCATCGCCCGCCCAGCCCAGAAACCGGTGCGTGGCATCGGGCGTGCCCGACAATGTGAGCAGCGTGCCGTAGGGATAGGTTCCACCCGGTGTCACCGCGCCGCCGGAGGTGGCGCTCGTTGTCAGGGCGAAATTCTTCACAGAGAAGTTCGCCTGCACGGTCTTGCTCCGATCCATGAGGACGCTGAGTGGATTGGCGGTGCCCGCGCCATCGCCGCTCCAGCCGGCGAATTCATGCATCGAGTCAGGGGTGGCGGTCACATAGGCTGTGCTGCCGGCCGTGAAGGTTCCGCCGCCCGTGACGCCGCCGCCGGAGCCGGCCGCAGTCGTCAGTGTGTATTGCGCGGGAGGCGGCGGGCCGGCGATGGCCACCGTGTGGGTTATCACCGGCGAGAGCGCCCCGGCCGCATCCGCCGCCTGGGCGGTGAACGTAATGGTGGCCGGGCCGGCATCGCTGGTTGCGTTTCCCGAATCGCCGTCGGTGCCGTCGCCCCCGCCCGCGAAGGCGAACGGCTGTCCGTCCTTCCACACCTTGACCTCCGCGAGGTTGCCATCGTCGTCGTGGCCCCGGGCCGCGACGGTGTAGGCTTGACCGTGCGCCGCGCTCGCTGGCGCGAACGTCCAGAGGATCGTCGGCGGAGTGTTCGGTGGGACTGGCAGGGCCAACGATTCCTCATCCAGCCGGAAGCCCGACCAGCCCTCGCCGGAAATGCGGATCAGCCGGGTGCCCGGGCTGGTTGTGATGGCGTAGGTCCCGGCCGGGACGGTGAAAGTCGCCACTCCGGAGCGGGTGGCGCCTTCATACCAGTCCATCGGGCTCCCCGTCACGGTGAAGGCGGCGATGACGTCGTTTTGGGCGTTGCGCAGCTCGACCACGGGATCGTGGACGAAGGCGACCGAGCCCCACGGGCTGGAGGGCACCCAGCCGGCAAAAACCTCGGTGCCCCGAAACGAGACGGGCACGTTCATGGTCCCACCGGGCCAGTCGAAGGCGAGCAGCGGGGAGGCCAGGCCAAGCAGGAGGAGGAGACGAATGGTTTTCATTGGACGGTGATGGTGGCGTTTTCGCGGAGCCGGAAACGGAGCGCCTCGACGCCGGGCGCGCTGGTGCCGCGGTTGATGGTGATGAGCCTCCCGCCGAGGATTTCGGGCGTCGTGCTTGCGCCGGAACCGGGTCCGGCCGTGAACGCGGGGCTCGTGTTGTTGAACGAGACGAACGCGGAGTCCGTCGCGTGGTTGTTGTTCACCGTGACGGTGAACTTGGGCAGGACGATCCGCCGGACACACAGCCGCCAGACGGAGGTCATCCCGCCGCTGCCGGCAGTCCAGGCGGCGAGCTGGGCCGGCGAGAGCCGTCCCGACCAGTAGGCGGGCGGTTGCGCCGTCCGGCTCTCCCAGTCGTTGTTCCACAGCGCATCGAACCATGCAGCACTCGCCTCATACGCCGGCAGCGCGAGTTGGTCGCTGCGTGCCGTCAGGCTGACGAGGAGGAACCGTTGCCGGCCCGCCTCGCTTGGGGCCGCGATGAGGATGCGCGGATTGCCCGTGGGATTGAAGGCGATCTGCGCGACCGCCGGCTGCGCCGCGGGGGCGACACCGATCTGCGGAGCAATTCCCCGAGCCCGCGCCACCTTGGCGAACCAGTCGGCGCCTGCTGTGGTGGCCGACGTTGCGCTCGTGGAAGTCGAGAACCGCGTGGCCGTGTCGGAAGTGCCGAGTGTGCCCGGCAGGGCCGCCACATTGTCGTTGCTCAGATCGATGGCCTCGAAGGTGGTGGCGATGGTCGCTGCCAGTTCGTCCAGTGCCTTCGCCTCGGCGTCACGCCGGCCGCGCTCGATCACTTCGCGCAGCGACGGCGCAACGGCCGCCGCCACGATTCCGAGGACGAAGAGGACGAGGACGATTTCGAGCAGGGAAAAACCTTGGGAAGAATCGGTGCGCATGGTCAGTGGGAGTTGACGCCCGCCAGGAGCGAGAAGAGCGGGAGGAAGAACGAGAGGGCGATGAGCCCGACCACGGCGGTGAGCGCCGCGAGCAACGTGGGCTCCAGGAGCGCCAGCGCGGTCGTCAGCCGCTCCTTCGCCCTCCGCGCCGCGTAGGTTTCGATGTGTTGCAGCGCGAGCCCGAGTTGCCCGGTGGTTTCGCCGGCCTTGAGCGCCGGGATGAGAAAAGCCGGGAAGGCATGGCGCAGCGGCAGCGACGCATACAGGGGACGCCCCACCGCCACGCCTTCCCGCGCGGAGAGCAGTTGCCGCGCGAGGACCGCGTGGTTCATGAGCTCGGCGCCGCTCTTCAGCGATTCGAGGAGCGGCACCCCGGCCTCTTGCAGCAGTCGGCAATGCGAAGCGAAGCGCGCCGCCGCGAGACAGCGGATCGTCTCCCCCAGCACCGGGAACCGAAGCAGGGCGGCATCGCGGACATACCGAAGCGCCGGGTGCCGCGTGGCGGCGACCGCGAGGAAAGCGACCACCACGAGTGCGCCAGCCAACACCGGCCAGAACTGCCGCAGCAGTTCGCTCGTGCGGATCAGGCCCCGCGTGAGCGCGGGCAATGGCAGGTGCAGCGAGGTGAAGATCTCCGCGAACTTGGGCACCACGCCGCCGATCAGGAACACGACGAGTCCGCCGACGGCGACGAACACGATCACGGGATAGATGAGCGCCCGCTTGGCCGTGCGGCGGATTTCCTCGGCGCTCGACAGATGTTCGGCCAGTGACCGCAGGGACTCCGGCAATTGCGCCGAGGCTTCGCCGGCTGCGATCACGGCGGCAACGTGCGGCGGGAACTGTTTTGAGAAGAACCGGCAGGCTTCGTGAATGGGCCGGCCCTGCGCGACCTGCTCGTGAACCTGCTCCAGGAGCGTGCGCGCATTGCCCTCCGGCGCGTCTTCGGCCAGTTGCCGGAGCGCCTGGTCCGCCGTCACGCCGGCTCGCAGGAGCATTTCGAGCTGGTGGAGGAGCGGCACGAAGTCGCCGACCGGGATCGTGATCCGCGCGAGTTTCCGCGGCGACGCAACCGGCCGGATTTGCAGCGGCCAGAGCGCGCGCGAGCGCAGCTTCTCGCGCAAAGCGAGCTCATCGGGCGCGGTCTCCCGGAAGGACCGACGGGTTCCCGACCGATCGATGGCACTGACGACGTAGGCGGGCATGTCAGTTGGGCAGGCGCACCCGCACGGGCTTATCGGAAAGCGGTAGTCGCAATCGTCGTTCGCCGAGCCGCAGCAGCACGGCCTCGGGATCGATGCGCTCGACGCGGAACGACTCCACGTTGTCGCCCGCTTCCACCAAGCGTTCGTTAACGACGGCGCACGCCTTCGGCCCCGCGATGAGACCCGAGACATGCACCAACACCTCGCGACCTGCTCCCTCTAGGGCGGCGCGCACCGCGAAGGGATTCACGGGCTCGCCGGATTTCGCCGTAGTCGCCGTGAGATCGATGACGCCGTCGGCATTGGGAATCAGCGCCGGCTCTTCCGCCGCAACGGGCAGAGTTGCCGGCGCGATGAGCGGCTGGGGATTCACGGGCAGCGGAATGATCGGTCCACCCGTCGCGGGAATCGACGGCGTCGCCTTCGCCTGCAGTCCGGATTTCAGGGCATCGTTCTGGCTCAACAGCGCCTCGATATATTGAGCCTGCTGGCGCACCTTGGCTGAGAGATCCGGCGCGTCCGGTGCAACGGGTGCAGCCGCTGCTGGCTGAGGTGCAACCACGGGACGAGCCGGCGAAGGGCCAGGCGGCACCGACGGTGCTACCTGGCATCCGGCCAACACGCACAAGACGGAGAGGAGGAAATATTTCATGGTAGCTGGGGGTTGTTCTGCGTAGGCGCGGGCGACGGCTTCGCCTGGCTGCGGTCGAGGGTTTGGGTGACGTAGAGGTAGAACGGCTTTCCGGCGGGCACGCGGAGGTAGAAGCCGTCGCGGGCAATCGCTTCGCGCATCGCCTGCGCATACTCGCGGAACACGGCCCCGGTGCCGGCGAGGACGGCGTTGCGCGCGGTAGAGGCCGGCAGCGAGCTCTCGCCGAGCAGGCCTGTCGTGAGCCGGTTGTCCTGCAACGCGGCGGTGGCGCTCGCGAGAAACGTGGCGGCGAAAAGCTTCAGCTCGCGGTCGTCGTTCGTTTTCACGATCTGTCCTCGCAACCCCGCGGAGCCGTCATGCGCGCCCCACACGCCGGAGGCCGGATCGTATTCGCGGTCGAGCACGAGCCCCTCGACCGCGAGTTCGCTGCCGTTGTCGGTGTCACTCGTTCTCCAGACGATGCGCCACTGGCCCTGCGCACCCAGTCGCTCGCGCGCACGGTCGAGGGCGGCGCGCCCATGCACTTCCGCGCCCGCGGGAATCACGCGTCGCCCGTTGTGCCAGACATCCTCGGTGACGAGCCCGATGATCGGGGTTTCCAAGCGGTTTGATTCCAGCGTGACTACGGTCGCGCACGGGATCAGCCGGCCGAAGGGCGCGGACGGGGCCGGGTGCGCCGCTGGCGGAACCGGCGGAGCGATGACGAGCGCCAGCGGCAGCTCGCGCGGCTTTGGCGGGACTCCGGACGCGCCCGCGGGCGGCGCGGGCATCACAGAAGCGGAGAAGACCGGCGGAGGCGGTTTAACGAAGCGCGCCCCGTCGCGCGTCAGGGTCTTTGGCAGTGGCACGGCCGGGGCCGGTTTCGCCGCTGGCAACGCCGCCGCCGGCTTCGATTGTTGCTGCCAGCGGACGGCGAGGATGCCGAGCAGCAGCACGGCTGCGACCAGCACGACCTGGCCTGTGGGCGAAGTGAGGAAATCGCGATCGAGTTTCATGACGTGGGCACGATCACCGAATACTCCGCCTGCACCGGCAGGTTGGCCCGGCCGCCGCCCGGCGCGCCGGCGATGATGAGATACACGAGCGATGCACCCTGCGGCGGTATCGCTCCCGACGCATCCGCGAGCGCGGCCGGAAAGAATTCGCGGTCCAAGCGCACGGCGAGGCCAGCCACATCATAGCGGACCGGAGCATTCGTCGCGTTGTCCAGCCGCACACGGAACACCAGCACGTCCTCGGCCTCGAAGCGGGTGACCGATTCGATGGTCGCCGAGAAGCCACGATACGCGGTGAGCGTGCGCGGTTCGGCGTGCTCCAGGGCCGAAGCCATGCCGGCCGCCGGTGCGCGGCGCTGCTCGTGCTTCGCGCGCTCGAGGAGTCCGCGCAGGGCATCGGACGGGAGCCGCTGGCCGGCACCGCCCGAGAGCGGTTGATCCAAAAACACGACCGCCCGGTCGGGTTCCGTTGCGCCGACGAGCCGCAGCGCATACACCCGCCCGCGGAACAGGATGTTGAGCGCCGCGACGGCGTCCTCCTTCCGCAGCCGCAACGAGAAATACTCCGCCCCGGCCTCATGCGCGAGGAGCACGCCTGGATTATCGTCCGGCTTTTCGGAGACATTGGCACCGATGAGCGCTCGGATCGGTCCGGGGAAGACGCACGTGGTCGGCTCCGCCGGATTCAGCCGGACGGTATAGACCGACCGATCGTCGAGCGGATAGGTGCGGATCTCGGAAGCGCGGACGCCGAGCATCAGCAGAGCCTGCACAACGATCATTGGGATAAGTCGTAAGTCCATACTGCGAGGGGATACCGGCCGTTGGCCGCCAGATTGGGGTTGCGCGCGAACTTGAATCGCGCGGTGAAAGTGGGCGCTTCAGTGAAAATCTGTCCCCCGACGACACCGGTGCGGACGAGCTGGCCCTCCGCCTGCACGAGCACGACATTCTCGCGGGTTTCGAGGACGGTTACCTTGAGCACTTCCGGTTTCTGGTGCAGCGCCTTGGCCGCGAATTCCTCGGCGGAGGCATTCCATTCCGCGCGCGCCTTGATTGCGGCTTCCGGCAGGAATAGCTTGTCCAGCAGCTCGGGAAAATCCGCCCCGGCCGGGTTGCGTTGCAGCAACGCCAGACAAGCCAGGAGCGCGTGCTGCTCGTGCAGTTTGGACGCTTCCTCGAAACCCAGCAACGGGCTCACGTGAAACGTTCCGCTCGGGTCGAGCACGATCACGCGCTCGCGTTCCCGGTAGGCGCGGATGATGAGGAACGGCTGCACCGCGCAGAACGCGACGGCGACCAGCGCCACGATACACCAGAGCCGGGCGGCGAGCGCATGGTCGGCAAACACCGCGAGCGGATTCCACGAGCGACGCGGCCGGTCGGCCGGGTTGGGCCGCACGTGGGGAACGGAGGTTTCGCGCAAGGTCGTCATCGTCACATCGAGGTTTGCGGGACCGGCAGCCGCGCGAGGGCGAGTGCGGCCGATGCGCGGTTGTCGCCCGCCGGATCGGGAGCGGCGGCGGGTGCCGGGTTAGTGGGCGCAGGCGGTGGCGCGGCCGGTGCCGGCGGCGGGGGAGACGGCGGCAGCCCGCCGGACTTGCCGGATGAGCCGGCCGCCGCAGCGGCCATCGCAGGCGCGGCGAGCCCGCCGGTCTTCAGGGTCTTCATCATCCAGGCGACCTGTTGCAGGACGTAGAGCTGTTGCAGCGCCGCGCCGCCGCCGCCTGTGACTGGCGATCCACCGCAGATCAGGCCCTGCATGAGGAACGGCGTCCCCAAGGTGCCGATGAGGAGCCACAATCCCGCCAGTAAGCCGCCCAGGAGACTCGCGAATGACGCTGCGTCGATCTCGCCCGGCGTCAGTCCGTAGGCGACCGCCAGATTGTCGCCGTAAGCCGTGAGCAGGTGGTAGGCGACCAACTCCGTGACCGCGAATCCGATCGGCCACGCCAGGATGGCGAGCGTTTGCTGCACGTAGCGCGCGGCGAGTTGCGCCTGCGATGGAATCATGAAGAGCGCCAGTGCCACCGGCAGGAACAGGTAGCACAGCAGCTTCAAAACAAATTGCAGGACGAGGAACGGCAGTTGCAGCAGGCTCGCGACCAGCACCAGCAGCTTCGCCGAACCGAAAAGGAACGCCTGATAAACCGACTCGCCGATCCGCCGCAGGCTGAACTCGGTCGTGCTGCCGCTCACCGTCTCCCGGAGCTTGGAAGCGGCCCGCATCGGATGCTCCGTGTAGCCCGCATGCACCGTGTCGGCGAAGGAGAGAAACACCTTCTCGGTGAATTCGAACCAGTGGGGCAGCGTGGCGATCAGGCCGACCACCACGGTGGCCCGCACGAGGGGACGCGCCACGCCCTCCAAGTCAGTCCGCGCCTGCTGGACTTGGATCACAATTCCCGCCGTGCAGACGAAGAACACGATCACGCGCAGCGCTTCACTGACGCTGAGCACGCTTTCGCGCAGTCCTGGAGCGAAGTTCTCCATTAGTTCCGTCCCTCCCACGGCCGCTGCCGCAGTTCTTCCTGTCGGAGCGCGGCGGCGACTTTTGGATCGCGCGGCCCCTCGCTCGCGCGTCGCAGCTTGCGGCGAAGCACCCACGCGCACACGGCCGCGCTGGCCACGAGAATGCATCCAATCGAAAACACCGTGCTCATGGACGCGTGTAGCGGGTGGGAGTCACTTTCACGGCTTCCTGCCAGTCGCGCATGACCGACAGGCTCTGGCGTTCCTCGGCCAATTGGCGTTCGAGCAGATCCTGCCGCTCCTTCGCGGCCTGGTTCTCGTTCAGAATCTGCTGCGCCTGGAGCTTGGCCGACTCATCGGCGCGCACGGCCGCAACATGCCCAAGCTGCGCATTCAGGGCGCCGAGTTTGGCCGCCAGCTTGTCCACTTCCGCCTGGGTCGGCGCGGTGCGCAACTGCTCCAGCGTGGCGGCAATGTCGTTCTGCAATGCTACCGCGCGGGAGTCTGCCTTCGCCTGCACCTCGGCCATCGTATCCGCCTGTCTTTCGACCGCGGCATAGCGCCGATACAAATCCCCCTGCCGGGTGAACTCGCGTCCGAACACGGTTCGGTCGTCGAGTTTCTTGTAGATGCCTTCCGAGGTGCGGTGCAGCGAGTCGATCGCATTGGACAGTCTCCATGCCGCGCGAAGGGTTTCGCCGTAGGTCCGGGCGAGTTCATCCTGACCGAGCTCGCGCAACACGACACCAACTCCCGCCGCCGACGGATCGCCGATCACATCGCGGATGCGCTGCTGCACGGCGAGCTGTTCCTCGAGCTGGCGGAGCTGCCGGTTGAGCTTTTCCAACTGCTCGGCCCACTGCCGGAGGACTTCGAGATGGTTGGCGGCCTGACCGGCTTCAATCGCCGTGTTCACAGCCGTGTTGACGGGATCGTTGACGATCCACTGTGCGCACACCGGCGCCGCCAATAGCGAAAAGAGGAGAAGTCGTTTCATGGTTGTTGGGATTGGGCCGTCTCTGCCGGACGACGCTGCTGGTTTTGGATGATCCAATACTGCTCCTTCACGGCTTGGGCGTAGCCGCGCTGGTAACCCCGCGCTTCCGCGTCGGCCTCGCGTCGCCGCGGGCTCGCGCACCCGGCAAGAAGCAGGCACAAAATGATCAGGCCGGCGGCGCGCATGGAGCCTCCTGGAAGTGCCGCAGCGTGCCGCATTGCGGCGGCTGCGCCGTGGGAGTGAAGTAACATAGCGACGAATGCCGCTTGTCGGCTGGCAACTGCTCCGGCAGCGGGTAACGCTGGATGGCGTCGAGCGCCGTTTCCGGCAGCGGCAGATCGCGGGCGAGGTCGACGAGATCGGCCCGGTCGGCCTGCCGCATGAAGAAGAATTGCTTCGCGTTGCCGATGACCGCACCGCGCACCCGCGACGCCTTGAATCGGGCATACTGCTGGATGATCGAGGCGCACCAGCAGTTGTGCTTGCGCAACTGCGCGTAGCCCTCCGCCACGATCTGCTCGCCGCCTGGTGTGTCGAGGAACCGCGCCAGTTCCTCGAAGAGGATGCGCTTACGCTGCGTTCGCGGCAGCGACAGGATGTGCTGGCGGCCGAGTCCGCCGATGAGGAGCCCGGCAGCGGTCTTCATCTCCACCGCCTGTTCCGGGATCAGTCCCAGTTCGAAGAGCACAACCCGGCGCTGGAACGACACGTTTGTCGCGCCGTCGAAGAGCCGTCCATACTGCCCGTCCGCACACCACGCGCGGAGGAGCGTGGCCAGGCGGTCGATCTCGTGCTTGTCGTGCTCGGGCAGACGCGCGTAAGCGAGCAGTTCGACGAGCGCCGCATGGGTCGGGAAATCCTCCGGCCCGTAGAAGCCGCATGCTGTCTGCGCCACGAGTCGCTCGGTCGCAGGTTCCTGGGCAAAGCGGGTAATCGCGGCCTCGGTGAGGCCGGCGACGAAGGCGAGGGCCTTGTCCTCCTTCGCGTGAACCCGTTCCCGCAGATCGACGAACGCCTCCACGGGTGTCGTGCCCGCCGGCAGTTTCGTCCGCCAGGCATGCACCGCGCAGGCAAACCGGCGCACTTCTTCCGCGCGTAGCGGATTTCGGCGCGACCAATCGGTGCAGGTGTCGCGAAAGAGCTGGTGCAGGTATTGGGTGAGCTGGGCTTGACGCAGCGCGAGTTGTTCGGCGCTCTCGGGCGCGCCCACCATGCGCGCGAGCAGGGCGACCGCGGTGGCCAGATGGAGCTGCGTGAGCGGCAGTCCCTGCGTGTCGAGATAGTTGAGGGTGAACCCGGCGTCCGGATGGATGACGATCGAGGTCTCGCCCAACGCCTCCGCGAACCGGCGGTAGGATTGGCCCTCCTCGATGAGCAGCGAATGCGAGAACAGGCCGGCCGTCTGGAACAGGAAATCCTCGATGAAGGCTGATTTACCGGCCCCGGTCATCCCGAAGACCACGGCGTGCTGGGGCGATCCGCCCACTGCTGTCGTCACCCCGACCAGATTGCCGTGGTTTCCGTCATAGAGTGCCTCGGCGTCCGCCAAGGCTCCGGTGAAGGTGGCGGAGAAGGGGAGCACGTCGGCGAGGTAGGTATCCTCGGCATACAGCTCGCGATGGTGATAGGCGGAATGCGTCCAACCGGGCCACGACGCGAAGAACAGCTTCTTCGCCGTCGTCGGCAGCGCGCATTCGAAGCACTGCGCGCCGTCCATCGCGTTCACTGCCGCCTGCACCGCAGCGACCTTTTCACGCAGCGCCTCGGGCGTCGGTGCCCAAACCCGGATGAGGTAGGTGACATGGAAGGGACGGGCGAAGCCGCCCGACAGGGCCTCGACCTTTCGCTCCTTCTTGCGCAGGGCCACGAGCAGCGAGGCCCGCGGTTTATCGGCGTATTCGCCGCGGAGTCGCTCGGCCGCTTTCTCCTCCTCCGTAATGACCCGCCGGCTCGCGACCGGCGTCAGGTTGACGGTTATGCAGTAGTCGAGGAACGGCAGCCCCGTCAGGTGGGTGACGATGCCGGGACGGGACCGTTGCGGCCAGCGCGACAAGGCGAGCACCGCATGATGATGGCCATCGAGCACGAATCCGCCGGTGCGCTGCCCGATGCCTTCGCTGTGCCAGCAGTTCTCTTGGATGGACAGCGCGGGATCGAAACCTGCGGTTGGATCCTCCTCGGCGCGCCGCTCAAGGCTCGGGTTCAGGAACCGCCGGATGAGCGCGTAGTGTTCGACGTCGCCCAAGGGCTGCACCGGTGTCTCGGGTCCAAAGACCGTGCGCAGCGTTTCCGCGAACTCCTCGAATTGGCCGGCCAGTTCCTCCAACACCGTGCGGTAGTGTTCCGTGATCCCCGAGCGGGTGGCGGCGAATCCCGGCGAGGCCGTGATCTCGATGGAGAGGAAGATTACCAGGTGCTCCCGCCGGAGTGTCCCGTTCATGATCCGCGGCCAGTAGCGCGAGAAACGTTCGTTTCGCACGCGCCGCACTTCCGGGTCCGGGATTTTCTGCGTGGCCTCGTGGTAGTGCAGCAGCGCCTGGCGGAAGTCCGCATCCACCCACCACTGCACTTGCAGCCTTCTTCCGGGCGCGAGCAACGCGAGCAGCGTCCGCACCTGGTCCTGGAAGGCGTTGAGCCGCTCATATGACGCTCCGCGCAGATCAGGTCTCTCCAACCGGAATCCCTTGGCCGCCAGACCGCCCTGTTCAGGCGAGCCGAACACGAGCATACCGTGGACAAATCGGCCCTCGGGGGAACAGGTATGGTTTTTAGCAAGGCTCTCGCCCGGCCGTTCCCGCGTGAAATCACCGCCACACAGGAGGTCGTCAAACTTGTCCCGGTCGTAGCCCGCGGGCTTCCCCTGTTTGAACAGGATGATCCAGCCGCCAACGAGGGCCACCGGCACGGCAGCGACGGCAGCCGCGATGCTCGGTCCGGCGCCAACCCATACGATTCCGGCAAAGAGTGCGATGGCGGAGACGATGCCCAATACCACCGGCAGGTAGAGGTTGCCCTCGAGTCCAAAGGCCCGGCCCTTCGAGTCATCGCTCGCGTTGGTATCGGTGAAGCGCAGTTCGCTCATGGGTCAGAAGCGAGGTGAGATGACGGCGTCCTGCATCCCGAAAATCACAAACAGGGCACCCATGATGGCCGCCGCCGCGGCGATGATGATCCCGGCCAGAATGCCGCCCTTGCCCTCCGAATCGCCCTTGGAGATCGCGTTGGCTCCGCCCCAGATTTTCAGGACGCCCCAGAAAAATCCGACCATGAAGACTAGCACGAGGGCCGTGCCAAACCCGTCGCGCAGATTCTGGAGCTGGGCCAGCATTTGGCCCGGTGAAGCGGAAACAAAGAAGGAAAGCAGCATTTCGCTAAAAACCATACGAAAAACATGTCTTGTCAAAGCAAAACGTATGGCTTTAAGTTCCCCCCCCCCATGAAAGAACCGGCACCGGTCAAGGTGAGTTTCTCATTCTATCCGCGAGACATGAAGGTCTTGGCGGACCGTGTCGCCGAACTGGGCCGGGCCGGCATGAAGGTGCGCGACGCCACCTTGCTGCGCGCCCTCATCTACAGCACCTCGTCGGCGGAGATGTTTGCTCATGCGGTGCTCCTCGCCGCGGCTTACGCCAAGAAAGGCGGCCTGCGTGAAGAGGATTGCGTCGCCGGCCGCCCGACGGTCGATCTGCCGCCGGAGCACGTGAAGAAGCTCGATGCCGTCGCCGACGAGTTGGCGAAGAAAGAGGTCATCATCGCCAACCGTGCGTTCGTCGTTCGGGCTATTCTTCGGGCGAGTCCGACTGGCGATGAACTCGCGCCCGTCATGCGGGATTTTTTGGAAAAATTCCCTTACAAGCCGCGCGGAATTTCCAAACTGCGTCTGGAACGAAAGGCGAAATCGCGTGGACGGAGCTGACCGCATCGCCCATCTCCGCGGCCTCGAGGCACACCTCCGTGGACACATCCGCGGCCAGGATCACCTCCTGACCCGTATCGCTGCCGTGTTCTGCCGGGGAGCCTTGGGGCTTGCGGCACCCGATCGTCCCCAAGGATCCCTTCTCCTCGTCGGTCCGACTGGCACGGGGAAATCTGAAGCCTTCACGTGTGCGACCGAATACGTCTTCGGTTCCGGACATCTCGTCACCTTTGACATGTCCGAATATCAGGACAAAACGGCCGTGAATAAATTGCTCGGCGAAGATCGCTCCGATCCCGGTCTGCTGGGGCGTGCGCTTCAGAATTTGCCGTCCGGTGGTTTACTCTTCGACGAAATCGAGAAAGCCCATCCCTTGGTGATGGACCTCTTCCTCCAAGTGCTCTGGCGTGGATGTATCACCGTCGCCACCGGCCAAACCTACTCCTTCGGCCACTATGTCGTCGGGCTCACCTCCAACATCGGTGCCGCCGACGCCATGCGAATGGAGCATTCCCGGTTTGCGACCATCGAGCAGGCGACACTTCGGCGAATCGAGCAGACTTTGCGCCCGGAATTGGTTGGGAGACTCGATGAAAAGCTCGTCTTTGCGCGCCTCGGTCCGTCCGTGCAGGAGGAAATCTGCGTCCTCGAAGTGCAGCGCGAGACCGCGCGGCTCCGGGGGCTCGGACATGATTTGGTCGTGTCGCGCGAGGCGTTGGAATTTCTCGTGCGCGAGGGCTTCCACCCGCAGCTCGGTGCTCGGCCACTGAGAAAAACCGTGGAGCGGCAACTACAGGATGCTGTGGTCCGCAGTCTGTTTGCCCGCGGCCTTGCTTCGGGGAGCGTCGAAGCTGATGTGTCCCAGCGCAGACTGCAAATCGCGCGTGTGTGACACTGGCCAATAATTGTGTTCGCAGCGGTAGCTGGCAGACATGCTCTTGCGCTCGGAGTAGGTGCCCTCATTCACTTCCTTGTTCCATGGTTTGCCGGTTTCGATCCAAGACTGAGAAGGATTTTCCGCAGGGCTGGAGGTTTGCCGATGTTGTCATGGTCATGAGGAAAATTATTTAATTGCCGAATTTCGCTTGCGCGAAAGGTCGTACTTCATTTCAAAGACGGTGTCTCGCGGGCGGGGGTCAACGCTGGCAGGACGCCTGTATTCCTGCTGTATGAGCAACGCTCAGCCTTGCCCCCTTTTTGCCACTTCAACCGCGTGTGTCCGCGTGACGAAATCGCCCTGTGCTTTGAGCGTCGCCAGCAGTGCGGGCCATTCGCGAGAGCGATGCAACGCAGATGCCGCTCTTATCGCTCGAACAACCTGTGCCAAATTTATGCGTTATTTAATTCTCTGCCTGGCCGTAGTCATAACGGCGGGGTTGCATGCCCAGTCGAACAGCCCTGATGCCTCGCAACGATGGCAGGCCCTGCAGGAGAGGCGGATTCCCGCGTTGGCGAAGAAGCCCGCGCGCACGACCCCGAAAACCGCGCAGGAGCAGGCGCAGGAGCGCCAAGAACTCGTCGCGCACTACTCTTCCCTGGCGGATGCAGCAAAGTCGTTTCGCGAAAGTTTTCCCGAGGACGCGAACGGCAAGGCGGCTTTGGTCATCGAAGCAGACAGCCTGCTAAAGGCGGCTTTTCTTGGTGACAACACACGGGCCTCATACATGGACACGCTCGTCAATGATGTTTTGAAGGATACTACCATTTCATCACAGGCTCGCTACGGCATCGCGGCATTCTCAGACCATCTGTTGCGGAAAAAAAATGTGCGCAGTTCGGGCGACGCCAGAATCGCGGATGAGGCGTCCGCTCGCTATCTGATCAAGGAGTTTCCCGCTGAAGAAGGTGGATATTTGAAGCTGCTTAACAACGCGGATGCCAGCGGCGACCGTGCAAGAATCGACTCCGCCGTTCAGGAAATCGAGGCATCCCCCGCGCCTTTTGCGGCTAAAGGCGCCGCGCAGGTCGTTGCAAAGCGTTACGCGCTGATCGGGAAATCGCTTGCCGACGTGGCGAATACCGCCCTGGGGCGGGGGAATTTTTTCGAGGTGGCGCGCGGGAGGAAAACCCTTCTCTACACTTGGGCTTCATGGAGTCCGGGTAGTTTGGATTTCGCCAAGGACGTCCTGAGCAAGGTTGGAAAAGAGGTCCTCGTTATCGGTTACAACCTGGATCGCGACGTGGAAGCAGCCAAAGAGGTCGCACGGAAGGAAAAGTTACCGGGAACTCATTATTACGACAATGCCGGGCTCGGAAGTTTCCTGACGCTCCTTCTGTCGTTCAACAGTGCACCGCTCGTTTACATGACTGACCAAAATGGCGTGATCACCGATGTCGCGGCACAGCGACGGGATATTCTCGGAGCGCTGAAAGAGGGGGCGAACTGACATGAACAAGAAATTACTCGCTTTGGTATCGGTTATTGCCCTCTTGGCCGCGGTTCCGATGTCGGCGGTGTCCGTGTGGTTCTCTTCCGCACCCAACAGTGCCGATCACGGAGCCGGCTACTATGTTGAAGCCCGCACCTATATCACGAGCTGGTGGGAGGGCGGGGACCTCTGGCTCTACAAGAACAGCAACTATGTGTCAGGCAATGGTGGCGCTGGCACTATTTCGGCGGGGACCTGGCAGACAGACAACGGCCCCCAATCAATTGAATACTTCGCCGAGGCATGGGACTGGGGCATCGGGGAGAATGCCATGGGCTGGCACTATGTTTACATCAATCCGCCTGCGAATCAGCCCCCCATGGGTATTTGCGATTATTCGCAGTCCAGCGTTCCGCTCGGGGCTAATCTGCAAGGCAACGGTTGGGCGGCGGACAATGAGATGGGCGCGCCGATCACCCGCGTCGATATTCTGGTCGATGGCGTTGATGTCGGGGATGCATCCCTTGGCGGGTATCGGCCAGATGTCGCGAGCTTCTATGGCAGGTCCGAGTTCACGAATTCTGGTTGGTCGTTCAGTTGGAGCACGGGCGGGCTCCCTGCGGGCACGCATTCCCTTGAGTTTCGAGCCTGGGATAACCAAGGCGCATCCAGCACTTTCGGATATCGCACATTCACCGTCACGAACTATAGCCCGAGCATCACGTTGCTGTCGCCCTCCGCTCAGACCGTGAATCTTGGCACCACCCTTAGCCTGAGCAGCCGTGCAACGGACCCGGATGGGAACATCACGCATCATCACCTCGACATTCAAAGACCAGATGGTGCGTGGAATTGGCAGGGTGCCTTTGCCAACGGCGAGCCTTACAATGGTGGACCAGTGGGCAGTGCTGCAGACTCAACCCGCACTGCGAATTTCACATTCAACCAACTCGGCACATGGTATGTTCGTTCTTGGGTCAACGATGCGAATGGCAACAGTCTCCACTCCGCTACAGTGGCAATTGTAGTCACTGACCAGAGCGCCCCGAGCACTCCAACAGACTTGAGTAGTTCGAGTGTGACGCCGATATCCTTCACCCTGAGTTGGAGCGCAAGCAGCGACAATGTAGGAGTAACTGCATACCAAGTATTCCGCGACACCACTAATCTTGGGGAAACGGCATCGCTCTCCATGAGTGTTACTGGACTGACAGGTGCCACGACCTATGGAATGAAGGTGCGTGCGCGTGATGCTGCAAGCAATTGGTCGGGGTGGAGCGGTGTGTTAAATGTCACTACTGCGACACCCGCACCGACGATCACTTCCAACGCCACTTGGAGCATTCCCCAAGGGGCGGTCGTTAATCCCTATCAGATCACTGCGACCGGTTCGCCTACATCTTACGGGTTGACAGGCACATTGCCTACTGGACTGAGCTTTTCGACTTCCACGGGCCGTATCAGCGGCACCGCGTCACAGAGCGGCACGTTTAGCGTCACAATTAGCGCTACAGGGGCCAGTGGGACAGGATCGGTCGGATTGGCCATTACTGTGGTTGCTGGCGGCCTCACGACCAACGCCACCCTTGGCACGACAGGGACGGGCACGGTCAATTCGGGCAGGCTTCATGTCAAACCGACGGATATAGTGACACTTCAACCCGGCGGCACTGCGACACTTGGAGTATCTTGGACAGAAAACAAAGTCTTGCGGCCGAACAGCACAGCCAAAACCCACGCGAATCAAATCTATCCTAACCACTTCTCCCCACTGAGTTACACTCCCGATAATGGCAGTGGCCAATATTCCTATCAGATGCGGCTGGTCGACAATGGGCAGAACATCGTCGACCAACATGTGGAATTTGTAGTCGACGGCACTGCGCCTTCCATCCCGACCGGACTGACTGCCGGCAGCGTCGGCCACACTGACATCACACTAACTTGGAGTGCTGCGATCGACGACAACGCCGTGACCGGCTACGAAATCTTTCGAGGCGGCACCTCGGTTGGCACCACTGCCAGCACTACCTTTAATGTCTCCGGCCTTACCGCCGGCACATCTTATAGCATGACGGTGCGCTCTCGAGATGCCGCCGGCAACTGGTCTGCCCAAACAAGCGCGATCAACGTAGCCACTACGTCGGACACAACCGCTCCGACGAAGCCAGCTGGGCTAATGGCTAGTCCGATCGGAACTAACTCATTTACGCTCTCCTGGAATGCTTCGACCGACAATGTCGGTGTCACCGCCTACGAGGTCTTCAAGGGCGGCCAGTCCATCGGCTCTCCCAGCCCATCTGCCAATGCCGCCACGATGGTGGTTACAGGCGTTGCCGCGAATACCACGTATAGCATGACAGTGCAGGCCATCGACGGCGCTGGCAACCGCTCTGCGATGAGCGATGCCCTCTCCGTCACGACAGCGTATGATCCCAACGGCGACGACGACGCTGACGGCCTGACTAATCTCACCGAAAATCTGCTAGGCACGAATCCCTCGGTGGCGCGGCAAATCGATTCCGACAATTCCACCCAGTTGAACCTTCACCGTCCGAAGAACCCCTGACCGCGCCGCCTTTGTCATGACAACTAACTTTATCCGTCGTCACACACTTCTTCTAGTGCTGCTGACTGCTTCTCTGGCCTCGGCGCAAGAAGTATCTGATCCGGCTGCACTCGGTCCTTGGACGACCCGGCAGGGAAAGCCGGAGTTGCTCGCTCAGGGTATGGTTTTGCCCGCTAACACGGAAGTCTGCCGAACTGTCACCGGAGAGTCCATCCACGTGCGAGTGGTGTCACGGCCGTATTTCGGAGATAAGTCCGCCGACTGGCCGATGTTGTCGGCGGGACCTGTGGTTGTGACTTTCCTGCGCGACGAGCAGGGCGGTGGTGTGCTTATGCTTGGCGACGAATTGGTGCCGCGCCGTGTGGTCATCGCCTTGTCAGCCGACGGTCGCAGTCTGCACAAGCTTGACATGACCCTGGGCTTGGATCGCTTGCGTGGGCAGGCCACATTGGCAGTATCGGGTGCCGCGCCGGTGTCGCTCGACGTAGTCTGGCCCACGGGCCAAATCGAGGTGTCCCTCTCCGCCGGCGGCTCGCAAACGTGGTTGCTGGAGCAGGTGGAAGTAAGGGTCATGGCCAGTGTTAGCGAGTCGGTTGGGGCGGCTCGGAATGTGTCAGTTTCCGCAGCGATGACGGACTCGCCTAGGGTCGAGGCATTCGTAGATCCTCCCGACACCCAAGCCAGACTCACGCAAGCTTGGAGCAAGACTTGGCAGCAAAACGCAATCCGCCGCCAGATGAAAGCGCAGGTTCTGGGCCGACTCTCTTCTGGCGAGGCCGGCACCATGGAGCCACTACTCAAGGGTGGCATCGACCGACCTTTGAATTCGCCAGCGTGGCACATCGAGGCGGCCTGCCTGCTGAGGGCAGTGGCACAGGAACTTTCCGGCCAGGGCAAATTTGTCGCGGCCCAAGCCGCAGCGGAGCAGGCGCTATTGGAGGTCGCCAGGGCGATAGAGATGCCCAAGATCAGTCCTAGCCTCGAAGCGCTGGCTTGGCGCCTAACCGGGGAAATACAGCTTGAGTTTTTGGGAGATCTGCCGAGTGCGCAGGCAAGCTACGCCCAGGCGCTACAGAAAATTCCAACCGACTCTAAAGCGCGAAGCGCCTTCACTAGAATCGAATCCATTCAAAAAACGATTGGCGCTAATGGAGGTGGCGAATGAGCACTTACTCTCGATTACTACGTCAGATTATTTCGCTGAGTTGCCTGCTCGTCTTGATGGTAGGTGCTGTTTCCGCGGCGGTTCCGCGTGCTGTGCCCGTCCGCTTTTGGGGCGGAGGCGGCGCAGCCTTCAATTGGGAGAACAACCCGGGCGGGCTGACGATCGATATCGCCGGGCTGGAATCTACGCCGGGTGCGGGTGACGGTTATCGATCCCTGAACGGCATGAATTTTGCCACGGGCTTCATTTGCACGGATAGTAACGGAAAAGCGCACGCCACGGTATCCCTCGAGCCGGGCAAGACCTACTACGTCGGAATGACGGGCGGATGGCTGGAGGCAGCAAACATTGGCTTCGCTCCGCCTCCGGGCTACCGTATCGAGATCAATGGTGAAATTCGCCAGCGCTACGAAGAGATTGTCGCTGAGCCTAGCGAGGTTTATTCGGAAGTCGTGACGTTGCGGGTGCTTGGGCCGGCGACGGATTTTTCCGGCCCGGCTGGCCAAGCATCGGCTCTAGCCAACGAACGTCTTTTTTGGCAGGTAGCACTGGGTTCGCTGCGCAATGGAGCCTCCGCGGGTGCCCTGACGCTGGTCGATGCCGGCAACTCGGGCTCGTGGTCTACGGTATTCACGCCAGCGAGCCTGCATTACCAGCCTCCCTCCGATGAAGTGATCGTTTACCGAAGCGCAGGCCGGATTCGCCAGATTCTCGCTCCCGCTGCCGCGGTCGACGTGGTCACTTCCACCGAAGACTCCAGCCTTGGTGCCAACCAGTTTGAAATCAGATTCTATCCGCCCGATCAGGCCACAGGCAGCAGTCTCCCCCGGACGATGGGCGGCGCAGCTTTCGTGACTTATCGGGTAGAGCAGGGCGCAACCAACACTACCCTCATGATCACGAGCACGACGCGCCAGCTGGAAGAGTCCGGCCAGCCGGTTAAGCGGACGGCGCTCACCAGCGTGAGCCGGAGCGGCTCTTGGCCTTCGTTCACATGGACGCTCAAGGGGTGGAACACTTCAGGACAAACTCAGCAAACGGAAGTTGTGACCGTTTCCAGCGGGACGGCCTCTGCTCGAGAAGTCGATTCCACGGCCAGCGCCGCCAACGGTTCGACCGCTCTCTTCATGGAGCAGTCCCACGCGCTCAAGAGCTGGGGCGAGGCTGTGACAGGACAATCTCGTGGTGCCAGCAATCCGCTCGCGAGTGCATATCAGTATTACGAAAATTCCGCCGAGGCGGGTCGCTACGGTTTCGTCAAGCAGGTGACAAACAACGACGGAAGCTGGGAGGCATTCGACTACTGGACCTCCACCAATCCGGGCAACGACACCGGGCTGCTCAAATACCGCTTCCGGCCCTTCAATTCCTCCCCTGCCTCCGTCAGCTTCGACCCTGCACTGGGCGAAGTGACTTATTTTGAATACGGCCTGGATCCGTTTGGCATGAAGACCCGCCCCACGCTGGTTCGCACTACCGTCAACAACATCCTCACGGGCGAAACCGTCATCCAATACCAAAACGAATCCTCTCCAGTGAATGGCATGACCGTGGTGCGTGCCACGCGCACGGACCAGAGCGACTCTGGCGGCCAGAAGCTCACGCAGGTCACCCGCTTTTACGCGGAGAACGCCACGCCCTCCGCCGACCCCGGCACGAAATTTTTCCGAAATCTGGTCCATTCGGTCACCCAGCCCAACGGCGTGCGGAAGTCGTTTTTCTACCAGCGCGGCATGTGGGATGGCAGCGCATTCGCCAAGAACGGCAGCGACGGCAGTGCCAACTGGAACGGGGTGCCGCCGTCCGGCTCGCAGAAGGCGACCCGCACCGGCGTGATTGTCGGCCTGCAAACTGGCTCATCCCTCCTCAGTTATTACGACGGCTACCGCTTGGACGACGTGCACCTCGTAGCCAATAAATCCACTTTGGAACTCACTATTCGCGACAGCCGGGCAAATATTGTCCGCACTGAGAGCCATGTGTGGACCGGTTCAGCTTGGGCTCTGGTTGCGTCAATCGATTACGAACACACGTTGAGTGGCCGCGTGAGGAAGAGCACCCAGCTCAACGATGCGGTGAATACGGCCGAGTATTCAGGTGAACAGAAGGTGGCCGAAACCGACGAGACTGGCCTCCGGATATCCTATACCTACGACGATGCAGGCCGCGTGCGGACCGCCACCAAGGAAAACGGGCCCACCACCACCTATGGCTACAACGTAGCCGGACAGATCCTCACTGAGACGCTTTCCGGCGCCGGAACCTACGAGACGATCGTCCGCTCGCGTCACTACGACAGTGCGGGTAGGCTGGCAGACGAAACGGCGCCCGGCCTCGGGCAGATCATGCACAGCTACAACGTGGCCGGCCGCTCGCACACTGTTACCACGCCAGACACTGCCACCCGCACCGAGACCTTCCAGATCGACGGTCGGTTGGCGAGCATCACCGGTTCTGGCGTCGTAGAGGAACATTACACCCACGAGGTCCTCAGTGGAGGCGTGCGCTACGCGCGTGTGAACATCGGCGCGCTCACGTCGCCGCGCTGGCGTCAGGCATGGAGCGACTGGCTGGGGCGTCGGACCAAGGCCTCGCGGCCCGGCTGGCCCGGCGAGCCCGCCATCGAGGAGGAGCACACCTACGAGGCCGGCACCGGCTATCTCGTCAAGACCACGCGCACCGGCTACGCGCCGACCCGCTACGAATACGACGAACTGGGCGCAGTCCGGCGCTCCGGCCTCGATGTGGGCAACAACGGTGCCCTCGACCTCGCCTCGCTGGATCGGATCGTGGACACCGACACCGCGTTCGAAGCACACGAAGACGCCTGGTGGCTGACGACCACCACCACGCAGTATCCCTTCGCCGATTCCGACACACCGAAAATTTCGTCGGTCAACCGCATCCGGCTCACCGGCTTTGACAGCGGCGTTGTCGCGGAAGAGCGGCGGATGGACGCAGAGTTAAACACGGCGAAGGTCAAGACCACCATCAACCGCTCCAGCAAGACGATGGTTGTCTCTACCACCGTTCCCGGCTTAGCGACTCCCGCGGTCGCAACGGTGGTCAATGGCCTCCTTACGAGCAGTGTCGATCACGCCGGGCTGACGACCACTTGGCAACACGACCCCCTTGACCGATCATGGAAGGTCACTAACGCCCGCGAAAAAATCACCACGACTGCCTACAAGACAGGCACGAACCTGCCAGAATCTATCACGGACGCAACCTCCACCGTGCTCGCACTGACCTCATATGATGTCATGGGCCGGCCACAGTGGACGAGGGATGCCGCCAGCAAATACACGCGGTTCGCCTACACCGACCGCGGCCTGCTCTGGCGGCAGTGGGGCGACGGCGCCTACCCGGTCGAGTATGGTTACGACTCCATCTACGGCGATCACAAGACGATCAACACCTTCCGGAATGCCCCCGGCGTTGATTCTAGCACTTGGCCGAGCGTCGGCGCGGCCGACACCACCACTTTCGACTATGACCCGGGCACGGGCCTACTTCATAAACGCATCGACGCTGTGGGCAATTTTGTCGAGTTCGCCTACAATCATCGGGGGCAGATTAAAGAGCGCTATTCGGCTCGACTGCGTGCCGACGGCACACAGCGCATCTTGGCCACCTATGCCTACGATGGCGGCACCGGCGAACTCACCGGTGTCAGCTACAATGACACGACACCATCGGTCGCTTATGGTTACAGCCGTATAGGGCAGCTCGACAAAGTTCAGGATTACACCACCGCAACCAACGAATGGCGCACATTCACCTACGACAGCGCAAGGCCGTGGCGGCTGAAGTCGGATGCGCTGCCCGCATTTTACAACAGTCGGGTGGTCACGTCGCTCTACGAAAACGAAACTAGCGGACTGGTCGGCCGCTACCTAGGTTTCCAGTTGGGTGCGTCCGTAGGGTCGAACTCCGACCTCGAACAAGCATACAGCTATGCCCCCAGCGGTCGGCTGGAGACGCTGGCATCCCGCAGTGCAGGCAACAGTATTTCGAGGACGTTTCGCTACGGGTATCTCGCCAATAGCCCCTTGGTGGAAACACTCACGATAGAAGGTTCTCATCCGTTCACCGTGACCCGCGGCTACCATCCCGACCTGGATCTGCTCGCGAGCATCGAGACGAAGTGGAGTGCTTCAGCAGTGGTTCGCTATGACTATACTTACAACGGCCGTTACCAGCGGGAATCGGCCAAGCAGTCGGGCAGTGCCTTTGCCGACTACGGGGCTCCCACCTTCACCAGATACAATTACAACGCGCGGGGTGAGTTGACCGGAGCGCCGGGTTATCTCGGTGCCGACGTGGCTAATACCTCGCAACCGCTGCCGGGTCGACAGCACGGTTATGATTACGATTCGACAGGAAATCGAAAATGGGCGGAGCGAACTGGTGTAGTCGCCCAGCGCGAGGGCTATTCAGCGAACGCCCTCAATCAATACACGAACAAGGAAAACCATACGGTTCCCGTGCAGGGCACGGTGGACTCGGCCGGCACGCCTGTGGTGGCTGAAGGAATGGTCCCTCAGCGGCAGGGGCGCTACTGGGCGGCGGAGGTGGCACCCGGTAATGGCAGCGCGCCGTGGACCGGGACGGTCACCGCCCACGCCGCCAAGCCCGGAGGCGGCACCGGCGGGTTGGACTTGGTTCGCTCGGAAAGCCGTAGCGCTCAGCTGGCGCAGGCCTTGCAGTCGTTTACCTACGATGAAGACGGCAACCTCACCAGCGACGGTATCTGGGATTACCAGTGGGACGCCGAGAACCGTCTCGTGCGCGCGGCGACGACAAGTGTCGCGTTGGTCGCCGGCTACCCGAATAAGGTGATGGAATTTCGTTACGATTACCTTGGTCGCCGCGTGATGAAACGCGCTGCCAACGTTTCCGGTAGCGAACGACGCTACCTTTATCACGGCTGGAACGTAGTTGCCGAGTTCGATGTCAGCGGCGCGCTCTTGCGCTCCTTCACTTGGGGCCTTGATCTTGCGGGCAGTCTGGACGCGTCCGGTGGGTTGGGCGCGCTGCTCCAGATCCGTGATGTGGCACAAGGCAAGACGATACTGCCGGCCTACGACGGCCACGGTAACGTCGCAGCGCTGCTCGACGCCGAGTCCGGAGCGGTGAGTGCCGCCTACGAATATGACCCAAGCGGAAAACTACTCCGCAGCGAGGGCACCTATGCGGCCAGCAACCCTTTCCGCTTCTCCACCAAGTGGCACGACGACGAGACGGGCTTGGTTTACTACGGATACCGATACTACTCACCGAACCTAGGTCGTTTTATCAACCGCGACCCGATCAAGGAGGTTGGAGGTTTGAATATTTATGGCTTCGCCGGCAACGACGGGGTGAACCGATTTGATTTCCTCGGACTGGATGATGAGGAAATTCTAACGCTGGATCCCTTTGGGGTCGGTGGCTTGCCTCTTGGAGGCGCCTTGGGTGGTGGTGGGCCCGGGGGGGGGATAACTCGCAGCTCCTCCGGCCCTGTCTTCGGCTACTCCACGCTGACCTCGTCGGTTAACCTAGAGTCCGCTCCGGATTCATCAGCTAACACACTCGTGTTAGAGAGATTTACGGTAAAGGCGCAAAGCCTCGGGGCATATTTTAGTGTCAAGGGAAGGGGTTTGTATAAAAATCTTGGTCTAATTGGGCCGAATCATTATTCGGCACAGTTAGTATATGGGAGTTCTACTTTAGGCGGAACATCCCATGTAGATGTAGACGTTCAAAAAGTAAATATAGAGCCCCCTGCAGTGTCGCATGAAGACCTTGGCTCACTTACAGATGCCATTGCCGGAGCTGCTACCTCCATCACCAATGATGCGAGTTCGTTGGCTACCTTTGTGCTGACTGCTATCAGCTATGGTGCAGGTGGCAGCCAAGCTGGAATGTCTGTTAGGGAAGCACTTGCGCCTTTTGAAAATATTGGTGATCGGTATCTGACGCCGCTGTTTAGCGAGATTGGAATCGATACAGGCTCATATTCCTATACGACATTTGGTCCCGGATTCGCGAACACCGTATTACTAGCAACCGGCATTACGAAAATGGCGGTAGAACAAGCCGCAACTAGGATTACTGTAGCCGCAGAGAACGCATTCACCACGCGGCAAGCGGCGATGCTTCAAAAGAACGTCGGATATAATATCTCGCCGGAAGCTTGGTTCTCAAAATATCCGGCTCTTGGCCGGGGAGGTTCGTTCGTTACTGACTATCGCGCCGTTGGAGAAATCCTTGGGCCTGTCCGTGCCAATAGGTCCTTCTCTGTTGGGCTATTTTCCGGCGAAGGACAGATCAGTTACTTGAAGGCGTGGCGCTTGGAGCGCGCACTTGGAATTGATCGAGGTTCATTGTCTGGCGGGTTCCGCTTCACGCGAGTCCCAGGAATAAACGCGATGGCCCCGCGCTCTCCCTTGGCAGGAAATAAATACTTCCTTGGGCCGGGTCAGGGCTTGCCGGGTGGCGGACCGGAAATGGTGATCGATTCCATCCCAACCTCGCCGTGGCCGTAATCATGAACGCCAACAAAACTACATCGTTCGTGGAGAGTATCTCTGATTCGGAGATCCATGTTGTGTGCCGCAGTGAAAGCGCGGTTCAGCAAGTTAAGTCTCTAGGCGGAAAGCGAACGCTGCTATCTTCGGAAAAATGGAAACTTCGCTACGATTCCGACGCGGTGCTAGCGGCTCACCTCTCCGTTTTACGCGACGCGGAGATTGCGATGGCTGGCGCGTTGGGTGGTTGGCCACCAGCTGCGGTCTTTGAACGACTAAGAGAGCAAGGAATGCTTAGCGGAAAGTTTGTTGAAATTATGTGGAAACGACCGGGGGAGACTGTGACCGCAGAGAAATAAGCGGTTCGCAATGTCCTCAAAGCCGAGCCGAAGACGTCAGACCTCGACAATTGACAAGACGCCCCCGGTTCATGGTTCGCCGCGTTAATACAAACATGATCCAAGCGGCACAGGTCACGCCGGCCAGCGCCCCGGGCGGCGCAGTCCGTCATGCCCTCTGCTTGCTCCCTCGCGTGCGCTCGGTCCGCTGGAGTGTAGCCCCGCCGGGCCGTAAGTGTCCGACCGGCGTCCTCCTAGGCGCGGCAGGCTGAGCGCAGTAGAGTGGCGTGATGGGAACGATTGTTGCTGAGGTCATCGACACGGGGAAACGCGATGTGAGTGGGCGACGCCGGGTATCGGCGGTGCAGCGCTGGGACTACGTCCAGGCGTATCGCGGGAGCGGCATGAGCCAGCGGGCGTTCGCGAGGCGCGAGGGTTTACGCTACTCGACGTTTTGCCACTGGGTGCAAAAGGCTGACCGGGGCGAGTTGCGTATGCCGTGCGTGACGCCGGCGCGAGAAGGCGCGATTCAGTTCGCTCAGGTGCAGTTGCCGGCGTCGGCGGCGGAGAGCCGCTCCGCGAATCTGGCCGTGGAGTTGGGCGACGGGGTGGTCGTGCGTGGTGACGACTGTCAACGAGCAGATAAAATTGACCCACTAACGAGCATGTAAATTGACCCACCCCCGACAAAAAAAGGAGTGGATGAGGGTGCTGGGCGGTTAGTCCTTGGGTTTGGTTTTTCCCGCGGGAGCGGGATTGGTGAGGAGTGGATCGGTGGCGCCGGCTTGGCGGCGTTCGCGCAGGCGGTAGGAATCGCCGCGGATGTTGACGACGGTCGCTTTGTGGAGAAGCCGGTCGAGGGCGGCGCCAGCCATGACGGCGTCGCCGGCGAAGACGTGAGCCCACTCGGCGAAGGGTTTGTTGGAGGTGAGCACCACGCTGCCGCCGGTGTCGTAGCGCTGGCTGATGACTTGGAAGAGCAACGAGGCCTGCGTCGGTTCGAGCGCGAGGTAGCCGACTTCGTCGAGGATGAGCAGCTTGGGCCGGGTGAAGTTGTGCAGTTCGCGGTGGAGGCGGTTCTCGGCCAGGGCGAGCGAGAGTTTGCGGGCGGCCTCGACGGCGCTGGCGAAGTAAACGCGGTGGCCCATCTCCGCGCAGGCCACGCCGAGGCCGATGGCGAGGTGAGTTTTGCCGACGCCGGGTGGACCGAGCAGCACGACGTTGCGGCCTTCGGCGAGGTAGCGGCCGGTGGCGAGTTCGTCGATGAGTGCCCTCTCGCGGGCCGCAAGCGGCCCGTTTCGTCCAGCGGCTCGCCCGCGCAAGCGCGGCCTCGTGGGGGCCGCATGGCCCCCATCTTCGCGAAACCGTGGGCTCGCCCCGAGGGTCGGGGCGTCTGTCTAGCCCACGGTTCCCCATCGGGTCGAAATGCCCGCCAAGGCAGGGAAGGCGGGCACGCCTGCGCGGACGGCTTGGCGGCTGCACTCCGCTTTGGGGCTCCGTTCCGCCGCCAGGCCGAATGCTCCGGTTGGGATTACACCGAGGGATCATTCCACTCGAATGAAGGGGCGGCGTGGCGGCCTGCGGCATCGCCGGGGATGGGAAGCTGCACCATGGTGCGCGCGATGGCGGGCAGACCGTGCATGCCGTTCATGATGGCGGTGTAGAAGACGGCCGGGTTGCCGCCGAAGCCCTCTTCGAGCTGCGCGAGCATGAGGGAGTAGATGAAGTTGAACTTGTCGTTCAGTGCCGTGAGCTGGGCGTCGCCGCAGAAATCGGCGGCTTTGCAATCGGGCTTGAGCGGGTAGACCGCGTTGTAGTCGACCGGCAGGGGCGCGCCGGAGGGCGCATCGTGAATGTGGTCGGTGGGGCGATAGCGGCGGCCGACGTAGATTTCGTTGAAGCGGAAGTAGTGGGCGACTTCCTCCGGTTGGCCGAAGAAGTGCCGGTCGTCATCGAGAATCGTGCCGTCGGCGCCTTCACCTTGGTCGCAGATCACGTCGATCGCCTTGTTGGCGGATGCAAGATCGACGACCTTGATCGGCCGGCCGCCGCCGCTCCAGTAATACTCTTCCGAGACCTGACGCTTCCGATCACCGCAAAAGACGGCCTTTTCGCCGTGCTCCCGGCAGAGGTGGGCGAGGTCGTCTTTGATGCCGGCGTAGAATTCCCCGATGGTGAAGCCCGGCACGGCGATCTCGGGCGTTTTGAGCGCGCCGGGAGCGGGCGGGAAGTTGGCGGGCAGCTCGATTTGCAAGAAGGTGAGCAGGGTCTCGGACGAGAAGCGCGCGAGGTGGATGTCCACCTCGCGGTCGTGAAAGGGGGCGCCATCGAACTCGAGGCGCAACGGATAGACCGGGATATGGTCGCGGCCCAGTTTCGCGCGGCCATCGACGGCGGCGAGCAGGTTCGCGGCGAGCGTCATGTGCAGCATCTCCTCCATGAAGACGCTGCGGATGATGGCGGCGGCCTCGGTGTTCTTGCCGGGGTGGAGGCTGAAGTTGGCGGTGAGATAGGGCGGGATGGTAGAGAGTTCCAACTCGAGGGCTTTCTGGAGCTTGGCGTGGAGACGGCGTCGTTCTTTTTCGAGGCTCATGGGACGGAAGCGATTTCGGAGGGTGAGCGCGAATGGGCGTTATCAGGGCCGGCGGCCGAGGAAGTCGCCGAGGCGCAGGGCGAGCGCGGTGAGGGTGAGCGTGGGGTTGACCGCGCTGAGGGTGGAGAACGCGGCGTTGGAGCAGACGTAGACGTTGTCGACGCCGTGGATGCGCATGTCGGCGTCGACGACGCCGAGGCGCGGGTCGGCGCTCATCCGCGTGCTGCAGGAGGCGTGGTGGGCGCCCCACGAAACATTGGCGGTGACGTCGCCTTTCGTGCCCATGGCGCGGAAGATCTCCTTCACCTTCTTCTCCACGGCGGCGAGTTGCCGGCGGATGATGGGGTCGGTGTCGAAGTGGATGGTGGTCTCGATCATGCCGAGGTGGCTGAGTTTGTCGTAATTCGTCACGCGGTTCTCGTGCCGGCTGAAGACTTCGAACATGGCGTTGAACTGGATGGGGATTGCCCCGCGGACCATGCGTTCGATCTCGGGGCGCGTCTTGCCCAGCTGCATGGCGGCGGCGAGGTTGACGAGCGGCGAGGTCGGCGGGTTGAAGAGCAGGTATTTGCCCTTGGGTTGTTCGCGGCGGTTGTCGTAGTGGCGCGAGACGAGCGTGGGGAACGCCATCTCGGGCTGCAGCTTCAACGGATTCGAGGGCAGTGTCGTGGTGTAGGTGAGCCACGGGTGCGTGACGATGTAGCGGCCGACGAGGTCGTGCTGGTTGCCCAAGCCGTTCTTCCAATGCGAAGAGACGGAGCGCAGGAGGAGTTTGGGCGACTCGATGGTGCCGGAGGCGACGATGACGTTCTTCGCCTCGACGACGACGTAGGCACCGGTGTTGCGATCGAGGTAGCGCACGCCGCGGGCGCGGGACTTCGAGCGCATCAGGATGCTCTCGACCACGGCGTTGGTGCGGACTTCGAGGTTGGGGTAGCCGTCGCGCATGCGCAGGTGGTCGAGGACGTTGGCGGCGTTGTAGCGCGCGCCGAACGGACAATACAGGCAGGTGCCCGTCGTCTGGCACGGCGCGTAAGGCGAGGTCGTGTCGGCCATGCCGTGGCGCGCGATGGGCAGGTGCGAGTAGCCGATGCCGAGCCGGTCGAAGGCCTGGATCGCGAGCGTGTCTTCCAACGAATAGGGAAACGCGCGGAACGGATACGGCTTGGAGCGCGGCACGATCGTGTCGTGCGAATCGCCGGAGACGCCGAGGTGGTCCTCGGCCTGGCAGTAGTAGGGCTCGAGGTCGTCGTAATTAAGCGGCCAGTCGATGCCCTCGCCGGTGTTGGAGTAGAGGTGGAAATCCTCGGGCTTGAAGCGGAACGAGTAGCCGTCCCAGTGGACGGTGGTGCCGCCATACATCATGAGGCGAGCGCCTTGCAGCTCCATCTGCGCGTTGCCGGTGAAATGGTTTTCGCCGGGATGCCCGCGCGTCGGCGCGGGCAGGTCGTAGTAGAGCTGGTAGGGCAGGCTGCCGTTGACGACGTAGTTTTGGTAGAGCGCGAAGTCGCGCATCTTGACCTTGCCGCCGGCCTCGAGAACGAGGATCGACGCGGTGCGGTCGTGGGCGAGGAGGCGCGAGGCGAGTGCGACGGCGGCGACGCCGGAGCCGACGATGAGGGTGTCAACGCGCATGGGGAGAGCGTCCTTTCCGCGGTTGGTATTTCCGGTAGGGCGTGTGGCCAGGGAGGTTGGCGCCGGCGATGAAGCCGAGGTAGTTCTTCGCGCCGCCAAAGGCCTTGAAGCCGCCGAGCGCGAGCTGGAGCGCGACGAATTCGTTCGAGACGAGCTGACGCGCGCGAGCCATGCGCGTGGTGGGCGGCGCGAGGTTGGCCTGCGGGTCGGTGAACAATTTCCGATAGCCGGCGGGGTCGCCGTAGTCGGCGACGAGTTCGGCGATGACGGCGGCGGCATTCCGATACTCGTCGACGTAACCGGGGTTGAGCTGGATGCGGTTGCCGAGGAAGACGACGAAGTTCGACTTCATGCGCTCGGGCCGATCCACGTTGCGCCAGAAACGGCCGATCTCGACGAAGAGCCGCCACATGGCGTCCATCGTTGCGGGATCGAGCGGGGCCTCCTGATGCTGGCGCGCGGAGGTGCGCGCCTCGAGGTGGTAGTTTGCCATGGGGTGCGGTGTCGCGCGCCGGTGGCCCGGCCGGCGCGCGAGCGGGGCGGGGGGTTACTTCTGCGCCGGCCCCGGGAGATAGTAAGGGCGGCGCATGATGTAGTTCTGGTGGAAATCGAACATCGCGATGAAGAATTCAGACCAACCGCCCATGCGAACGCGCACGAGATCGTAGCGCTCAGGCAGGTCGGCCGCCTGCTGGTAGGTGTCTGTGTCGGCGCAGGTGATGGTGATCATGTTCGAGCCGAGCTTGCCGTGGGAGAAGTCGGAGATGAGCTGCGCGAGGCGCTCGAGCGGGAAATCCTCGGGGATATTGAGGTCGCTCGGCGCGGCGTTGGCGATGCCGTGGCAGATGGAGCGGAGGTTCCAGTCGCGCAACGAGACGAAGGCGTCGCTCGCCTGCGGGTTGAGCGGGAGGTCGTCCGGCCACGGCGTGGCGGTGAAGTCGGCGGCGAAGGGCTGGCCGTTGAGGCGGCCCTCGGCGGTGGCGCCCTGCCCCATGCCGAGGCCGACGTTGTCCTCGAAGGTGCCGACGCCGGGCGTGACGGTGAACGCGAAGGGCCGCTCGGGCGTGCCGTATTTCTGCTTCAGGCCGTCGTAGGCTTCCTGGATGCCGGGCAGCGGGTGCTTGAGACCGTCGTGGATGACACGGACGAGGTTGGCGACGACCTCGCCGGCGAAGGCGGTGAGCTTCGGGTCGGCGCCGGTGCCGAATTTTGGCACGGCGAGGGCGGCCTCGCGGAGTTGCTGGAAGAAGAGGGCGTCTTCCGAACGGCGCAGCGCACCTTCGATGGTCGAGTAGTAAGGCTCGATCATGTCATTGCCCCAATTGCACTGGAGGCAGCGCAACAACTGGGGCAGCGAGCAGCGCGCGGTGGCGGGGTCGTAGACGAGGTGCTTGATGGCCCAGAGCGAATTGATGGCATTGGTGATGCCGCACATCATCGGGGCGACGAAGTGGTAGCGCGCGCCGCCGTCGGTGAGATCGCGGCCGGACTCGAGCGTGTCGTCGAGGAACGCGGAGAACAGCGGGCTCGGGCAGTAGTTGGCGAGCGCACCGTAGTTGTGCATGAGCGAGTTGTAGAAACCGCTGATGGCCCACTTCCAGTGGGTGTAAAAGATCTCCATGAACTGCTCGAAACTGGCGATGCGGTCCGGCGACGGGGAGTTCCACGAGTTCTTGAGGCCGCGCAGGTTGATGGGGCCGGCACCCTGGATGTTACAACCCTGGTTCATGGCGTAGTCGATCATGGGCACGACGGTGACGTAACAGAACGCCCACTCGGTTTTGCCCACGAGCACGGGCTCGTAGCAGCCGTCGCAGGTGTAGTCGCGCGCGTCCTCGAGACGCACGGGGCCGCAGTCGGCGAGTGCGGGAACGAGCTTGTCGTCGTTGAGGAGGATCGGGTGCGCGCCGCCACTGAGGAGCGCTTTGGCCGCCTCGGTGAACAGCTCCGGCTTCATCTTCTGGTGCACGCGCAACGAGAGACACGGGGCGTTGAGGGGCAGACGGCGCGCGGAGCGCAGGCACATCAGCGTGATGGCGTTCGAGGCATCCTCGGGCTCGCCGGCGGCGTTGGCCTTGTAGCCGCCGACCGTGACTTGTTGCACCCATTGGTTGATCGCGGCGCCCTGCGGGAAGTTGCCCGCGGAGTAGAAGACGGCGCCGGTGCCGTAATTCAGGTAGTCGTTCAGGTTCTCGTAATTGTAGAGCACCGTCTCGTCCATTTTCAGCCAGAAGGCGTCGATCAACTCCTGCGCGGCTGCGAGGGTGAGCGCGCCGCGGGCCAGATCGGCTTCGAGGAGGCCGATGAGCTGCTGGTCGAGGCGGCCGATGGAGTGCGGTTCGCCGGTCTGGTGGAACGCGCAGTTGGTGATGTAGACGAGTTGGAGGCCCTCGTTAAAAGTCGCGGGCTTCTCGTGCGCGAGCCGCTGCATGCGCGCGGCGATGTCACGGAGGTTGGCGCGCTCGGACGGAGGATACTGCTCGTCGTGCGCCATGCGCGTGGCGAGCGCGGCATAGGCCTCGATGAATTTCGAGAGACCGTCGAGTGCCCACACCACGGATTGGTAGAAGTCACGCGTGTCAGCGGCGGCGGTGGCGAGCTTGGCGGCGAACGCGGCGGCGACGCCGTCGATGCCCTGTGCAAGCAGCAGCGGATAACCGGGAGCGTTGTGGCCGGTCGCGGAGTATTCGTTAAGGGTGCCGAAGAAGCCGGCGATCTTCTCGTCCTCGCTCAGGTATTCCATGACCTGGTTGCCTATGCCGAGGGAGAGTTGGGGCATGTTGCCGACGATCAGCTCGCGGGCGTCGATCAGCATGAGGTTGGCGCGGCGGCTGTATTCTGGGCTGACGAGGACTTGCGCGAGGCTGAGTTGGATGGCCTTGCCCTTGCGCAGCGCGATGGAAGCGGTGAGCAGGTGTTTCTCGTCGGACGCAAGATAGTCGCGCAGGTGACCGAGCGGGGGCGTTTCGCGCGGCTTGAACCAGGTGTCCTGCCAACGGGAGAACTGCTTGTTGATGAGGATCAGGATGCGGTCGGAGAGCGGACAATCCTCGGTGAGTTTGGAGGTGCGGACCTTGTGCTGATAATCCCGCGCATTGTAGAACATGTAGCCGTTCTTGCTGCGGTAGTTGAAATATTCGTTCATGGTGATCTCGCCCGACGCGGGGCAGGGATCGAGTCCGCATTGCAGGCGGCTGGGCACGAACCAATAGGAGCCATGGTGACTGCGGGTGGCCGAGAACAGGCTGTCTTGGATGAAACCCTTCTGGCTGCCGGCGATCCCGTCGAGGATGCGATCGATGGCGTGCGTCGCCTTCACGTAACCGGCGAAGAAGACGCCCTCCTCGTTGGCCTTGTTGTCGGTTTTGTGGCCGTAGGGCAGGGCTTGGCGGACGATGCGGAAGTTGATGCGCTGGCCGTCGAGCTGGCGCACGCGCTTGATGTGGCTCGACTCGTCGTCCATGGGGACGAGGCGGTCCTTGTGGTCGCGGCCAATCATGTTCTCCTTCTGGAGTTCGCTCATCGCGTTGAGCTTGGTCCAGTCGTGCACGAACTTTTGCGTGAGGAGGAACGCGCCGCCACGGTTTGGCGCGTCCTCTTCGCCGATCACCACGCGGTCGGACAAATCCTCGGCGTCGGCCGGGTTTTCGAGTCCGTCGATGAACCGCCCGCCGAGCACCTTGCCTTGGTGGCGTTTCTTGGCCGGGACGATGAGTGGCTCGCGGGAATACAGTCCTTGCAGACGTTCGACGATAAGCCCCTGCAGGCGCTGGGCCTCGGCTTCGCAGTCCGATTTGACGTGGAACCAGAGGTCGCCGCCGGTGTTGCCGAAGGCTTGGGAGAGTTCGTCGAGCTTGCGCTTCGAGCCCATGCCTTCGGGGCGAGAGTAACCGAGCTCCTTGCTCCAAGCCTCCCAAAGTTCGAAGCCGACGCCCAGCAGGACTACGGTGCGGTAGCCGGTGACCTGGCAGCGGCGCTCGAGTTCGCGCGCGAGCGTCTGCCAGACGGCGTGTGATTTCTTGGTGTAATCCCCGATGTAGTAAGTGCCGTAGACGGCGAATTCAGGGAAGTACGCGAGGCCGGACTGGCTGAAGGCCAGATTGAGCGGTTTCATCGGTCAGCTCCTTCGTGGGGTGGTGGTTTAGCCGGCGTGGGAAGACGCCAGCGTGCGGGTATAATTCATCGCGTTCGTTTCGGTTGGCGGCCCGCAACCACTCAAAGCTGAGCAATGAACTGAGCGCACCATTGCTGTGCATCGGCACGGTGGCAAGCGGTGGATTGGTCAGCTAAATAGTAATCAGATTTACTTCACTTAGACTCACGACGTCGGGTGAAGTCCCCGCGGGGTATTGCTTCTGCGACGAGGCAGAAGTTCAACCCCTTGGATTGATGTGCCGCTGTAATCTTGCGCAACGGAAGCGGAACGCGTGCAACACTTGGCCCCGTTTGCTTGGCTCGCATGATGAACTCATTCGACCAAGCGTGCATAGACTTCGTGAAATACTGCGCCGAAGAGCGCAAATTCAGCCGTCATACGGTGAAGGCGTATCGGCTGGATCTAGTGGGCTTTTCGGCCTTTGTCGGCGCGGAAAGTCCTGACATCGTAAGCCTCGGGCAACTTACGCCGGAGATATTGCGGAGCTACGTTCGGTCTCGATGCCACATGAAGCCGCGGACAATCCGTCGCAACATCGCCTGTGTGAAGTCATTTCTTCGCTTCCTCCATGTGGATGGGAGAATCAAGGTGGATTTGGCTGCTGAATGGCGGAGCGGCGTAAAAGTGGGAAAAACTCTGCCGCGCACGATCTCGCGACCTGCGGTCGAGAGCATGTTTGTGACGGTGTATCGACAGCCAGCCTCACGCAAACGCCGCGAATTGATACGTCACGCAAGGGATCGCACGCTGATGGAGATTCTGTTCTGCGGAGGGCTGCGTGTCACCGAGGTGTCCGACCTTTTGATCACGTCGATCGATCTGGGAGACGATGCCATTCGCGTGAATGGGAAAGGCAGCCGGGAGCGTATCGTTCCAATTGTAAGTGCGCAGCTTCGCCAGGCCCTGCGAAAATGGTTGGAGATCCGGCGGAGATACCGACCGGACAGTCCGGCGTTGTTTGTGAACCGGTGTGGGCGTCGGCTCAGCGACCAATCGATCCGCGCGATAATCAAGCGGACGGCCAACGCGAGCGGAGCGGGACGTGTGACGCCGCACATGCTCCGCCACACCATCGCCACACAGCTTCTGGAGCAGGGGCTGGACTTGCGGCATATCCAGCGATTGCTCGGGCATAGTTCGATAACGACGACGACGATCTATGCGCAAGTAAGCGATCGTTCTCACCGGGAAGCATTACAGCTACGCCACCCTCGGAGGCTTATGGCGGCTGCTCCCAGATAAAATAAGGGATAACTAAGGATTATCCTTCTCCATCCATGATCGACCGTCGCATTTTCAGACCAGATGACTACGGGAAATTGCAGGCGCGCTATTTCTCCGATTTGCGTGCGACTGGTGTGGTCGACGCCGACCCTTCAGGATGGCTGAGCACCTATTCTCAAGCGGAGACATTGGCACGGGTGCCGCGAGTCACACCTCGCGATTTGGCGCGATACTACATCGATGAAGGCATCGCACTCGGTGCGGACAAAGAACGCATCTGTTCGCTCGTCAGCAGCTGGGAAGGCACTCGTGTTGAAGCCGACCAGATCACGTTGTGCCCATCGGGTGCGAGTATTTCGCTAGTGACACTGGCGGCATTGAAAGCGTCGGGAGTCCAGCGGGTGCTTTTCGAGACGCCCGGATATTTTGGGACAATTGAACAGGCGACGGAAATCGGGTTGCCGTTTCAGTTGGTGCCAACTTACCGGGCCGAAGACTATCGTTTGCCGGATTTGCGGAAGTGGATTCCCTCCCGGACCAAAGTCGCCTTGTGGGTCACGCAGCCGCGTGCCTCTTTGGGCTTCGATCAGCGACCTGATGAATTGACACGCTTGTTGGACCGACTTGGCGGCGGATTTCTCGTCGTGGATGAGGCCACCGATCAGTCGTTCCCGGCTCATCTGGCCGCCTTTCGTCGGGAGTGCGGTAGTCGGAATCTGATTCGGCTTCGGAGCTTCACGAAGGGGATGGGACTCAATGGGCTTCGCCTTGCTGCGGCGATTCATCCGCGGGCGTTTCGTAGGACGATGGTGGATTGTTTGGAGGCATTGGGTGGATCGCTCGATGTCCACAGTCTCCGAGCAGTCGGCGATCTTGGCGCCGACATGGCCAGGTTGCGCGCAATGTTGCGGGCCGCGAATCAGCAGGTGAATGACCTGCGCGCCAAAGCAGAACGCATGACGCGAGGCTCGCCGCTCCAGGTAAATCGCCTAACCAACGGCTACATTGGGAGCATGGTTGCGGACTTGAGTGCACTCGGTCGCACCCATTCGGAGAGAAGAACGCGTCTCTTGGAAGGATGCCGCCGGGCGCGCACTCCCGTTATGCTCGGCGCGAGCATGTATCTCGCGAAAGACCATCCTTTCGAGGCTATCCGGCTAAATTTATTCAATCACCCGGAACACATTATCCGAGGCATCGCCAACGTGATCGGGATTTGGCAGCGCGGCTAAAGGATGTCCTTCACGGCCTTCCTCAGCTTGGCGATTTTCGAGGCTGCAATGTCCAGCTTCAGTTCGGCGATGAGATTTCCGGGAAGGTAAGCCTTGAGCCGTAGGTGCGGCGATTCCCTGAGCTTTCCACCGCCACCAAACTCCACTGCGACGATTGACTCTGTCGGCACATCGGAGGAACCAGACGAAACTCGTCTTCTCCCGGCAGTCGATGGCGGCGGTCCAGCCACGCGCCGCTCCTCGACTTTGCGACTGATCCGATTGAGCTCGATCCGTGTGCGGGTCGCGAGAAAGAGCGCCATGAAGAGCATCACATTGCTCCCCTGCGAAAAGGTCAGACCCAGATCCCAAGGGGAGTTGTGCCGAACGAGTTTAGTGATGCGCGCTGGCGTGCGCGCAAAAAGCGGCTGTAGCACCCGATAGTAGTAGCGGCGGTGCTGGTGCCCCTCTACGAGGAAGGAAACCTCTTTGTCCGCGATGCCCGTGCACTGATCGAGCACGACGAGATACTGGTCAACAATCCGAGACAGCGACAGATGAACGCCGTTTATGGCCGCGATGGTTTGATGATGCGGCGCCGAATCGCCGAGACCGCGGAGCAACCCGTCGGTCATGCTGTGCATTCGGATGATCACATGGATCGTAAGTTGATCCCGCTCGTAGAGCCCGAGCAGAAACTCCACCCACCTATTCAAGACGACCGCGAAGCTTCCGGCCGTCCGAAACATTCGCATCCACGATCCCAAGTCGATCGCATCATCCAAGTGGTGCGTCCCGTCGAGCAACGTTCCTGAGAGGAAATACTGGAGGTTGAGTTTTTGCAGCGGAGGCGCCTCTGAATCGCGTAGCATTCGAGCGATGCGATTCACCTCGATCTTTTTGTGCGGCCCGTCTGCACGACCGTCGCGCAAAGGACCATCGTATTTCGTGGCCACAATCCCGAAGTTGTCCGCCAAAGTTTGAGTCTGAAGCTCGGTTTTGACGAACACGCTGTCCGTCAGTCTGCACATCTCGAATACCTGGTTGTTAGTCTGGCAGCCGCGGAATTCACAACGCGTGAACGAACAAGCCTTGATGAGCAGGAACCTAAGATCGCAGTCGACGAAAACGGTTTGATCGAATTCGCAGTTCTGAATGTCCGTGTCGTGAAAGGAGCAGCGTTCGAAGACGGTTTTTAGGACCGTGTTGTAGGCCATGCTGCTGGAACCGAAATTCGCGTCCGAAAATCGACTCTCGCGGATGGCGTTATCCTTGAAATCGCAGCGCTCGAAGTTGACCCGCTCGGCACGAAAACCATCGAGGGCAGATTCGATGATGTTGCAGGCCCGCGCCGTCCGGTGGTCACGAAGCACGCCGGTGAGTTCGACGGCCCGGAGTTCGCGCTCGAAAAGGCCTTGATCATCGGTTCCGGCGAGGACGATCCGACGGGGCTGCGACGAAAGTGCAGTCGAAGACTTAACGACGAGTGAGTGGATGGGCTTCCTCGGAGGGGACACGGATAATCCTTAGTTATCCCTTAATTGCCACTGAGACACCGGGAGTGAGCCTCGTGAGGCAATAGCGATTCTCTCGGTCGGCTCCGTCATTGCGCGACAATGAGAGGTAAGCTTGGGCGCGTTAAGTTTGTTGGACATGGGTCTCGTCGGGTGATTTTCTTGGCCCGAAGGAAACCACGCTCCAGGAGGTTAGTGGTGGCCGCGTGAGCAACAAGCTCGATTTTTCTTACGATGCGTCACACAGCGTGCTTTTCACAGCGACAAGAACGTTTCGAGAAATCCGTCGCGGCGACTTGAATGGCGTCGGTGAATTACACGCGACCGCCTATTGATACGAGGGCAGCATAAAGTAGCGTGGCTGCGAGCGCGCAGACTCCACTGCTCATTTTTCCTCAACTTTGTCCCTCCCGTCCAAGCAGTGCGAACACCGTATTCGTATGCTGCTTCTGGAAGCGCTCGAGCCGGGCCAGCGTGGGCATTTCCGATGAATGCCACAATCAGCAACTCCTCTTGGCCCAGGAGATCGCAAGGTCTCCGCATGTTCGGCGCCGCGAAACAAATCCGTTCGCGGGCGCCACCTGACGAACAACCGTGGCTTCAGCGTCAGCTATGGTCTACGGCCACCTCATAAATGGGCCGAGCACGCGCACAGCCGGGTTCAGATCGTTCTGGCGCTCGACCCGGTCGATGCGGTCATCAGCTGGAAATTTCGCGGCAAACAGGAGCGTCGCGGCGTTGCCGGCCAATTCGTCTGGCTGTTGCCCGCCAACACGCCCCACTCGGCGGATTGGCACGGCGAGGCCGGCATGGTCGTCTTGTTGGTCGATCCGGTGTTTGTCCGCGCCGTATGCCAGAGAGACGTGACTACCGCGCGGCTTGAGGAATTCTCATCCCTTTCCCGATTCGATCTGCGCGTCTGGCACCTGGCCGGTGATTTCCGCCGACTTTGCCATGATGGGCACCTCTCCGATGCGCCTTTGGCTGAGTCCATGGGCACCTTGCTGGCTGCCTACTTGCTGCGCTCGCTTCACCGTTCGGGTGCGGAAGGCGCTCCAGGCCTGCCGAACGCCACATTACGCGAGGTGCTTGAATACATCGATACTCACTTGCGCGAAACGATTACACGGGTGGTTTTGGCCCGCATCGCCCGCTTGGGCGTCCGCAGTTTCTCGCGCCAGTTCAAGCAGAGAACCGGACTCACTCCGTGCGATTATGTCCGGCGCCGACGCACGACCCGTGCGTTGGAATTGTTGGAGAACAGCAGCCTGAAGCGATCCGCCATCGCCGGTGAAGTCGGCTTCTACGACCAGAGCCATATGCTCAAGCAGATCCGACGGCTGCGGGCCGAGGAGATGTCTTCAATCCATGAAAATCCTGCCGCATGCTGACAGCCAAGCGAGCGCGCCCCCTGGCGAGCTTCTCCAGTCGCCGCGCCGGCTTGGGCAATCCAGCCTGGACCACAGGACGCCGGCGGATCGGGCGAGCCAGAGTGCGGCTCACCGCTTATTTCGTCCCCCCGTCCTAGCCAGCGAGTTTGGGTTGATGGCAGGATGGCACTCATTTCCGCGGTCGCCAGTCGTGACCGCGTTTTCCCACAGCAGATCGCGTAGCTCCCATCGGAGACCTCCGCGCCAACCTCATCCACTCATGCATCATGCCTTGTCGTTCCTCCCTAATCCTTACGGTTCAGCTGACCGACTCAGACTACCGGCCATTCGCCTGCGCGATCCGTAGGTTGCGCCGAATCATGGGCGACAAAGCCCCGGACGTCATCGCGCTTATCCAGACCAATCTTCGGGGCCGTGACGCCCGCGGACTGGCTGACGACTACCTCGACTGGGCGGGCTGGCCGTTCCCCAAGCGGCGGCCAAAGTCTCGTGAAAGCCGGAGCCTGCGGCGCGGCCCCGAAGGGACGCCTCGGCGCCAGCAAGCATTGGAGTCGAGGCTGCGCCTGCCGGCCGACCCGAGCCGGAACTGAGGTCGTCGCCAACCGGATTTGCGCCGAGGTAGTTGTGTGCGCCGCGCGAAGGTGAGCCCCAACTGGTCACCGCCCGGGCCGGACAGTGTTTCGTAGTTCACACTGCGTCCGGCCCGGGCTACTCGCAAAATCGATCAATTTCGCGACGGATCAAGCGAGCGCGTGGAATTGGGCAAGGTGAACGCGGTGTAGGGAAGTCGCCGCAGAATTGGCTTCCCGGTCCGTCGCGGGTGTTTGACGATCGCACGGCCGGCATCGAGCGCCAGTAATCGCGCCGGCTTGAACCAGGGCTCGTCCATGGGCTGCCAGTTGCGCGACGTGCGTCCCCCGCTCACGCCCCCGGAGTATTTGCGGATTTCCCGTCCCCCCATCTTCTCTGCGAGAATCTTCGCTCCTTTTTCGTCCGCCGCCCGGAAGTGCACCTGCGTTCGCAGATTCGCCATGAAGACATCCGCCTTGTTCGGCGTCTCGAAGGCGGCGTAGAGCGACAGCGGCGTTTGCGTCGCGGAGAGCAGACACACGCCCGCCTCGCGCAGCTCGTCCACGGTCAGGTGATCCGAGAATCCGTCCTCGGAGACGAGCGTCGTCTTCTGTCCTTCGTCGAGCACGAGCACGATCATGTTGCGCTGGCGCATTTCTTCCGGGGAGAGGTCGAACCTCCGGAAGGCGTGCAAAAAGAAGAGCTGCTTGAATAGCAGGTTCAGGTAGCGGCGTTCGACTTGGTAGGTCTGTGGAACCGAGAGACAGATGAGCCGGCCGGCATCGACCTCGGCCAGCGTGAAATTCGGATCGACTGAGCAAACCACTTCCCGGATGTCCGGCGGCGTATAAGGCCGCAGGAAGTTGGCGACCGTATAGACCGTGCCGCTTTTCTGCTCCGGGGGCTGGGCGGCGAAGTCCGCAAAATACTGCCGCTCCACCTCGGCTGCCGGACTCGACTGCTCGCCGAGCCGCGCCAACAGGAGCGCGGTTTCCGTCGAGATGCAGATCGCATCATGGACATTGGCCAGCGTGACCGGGAGTTCCGCTGCCTCCAGGGCGTGCATCGCATGGGTAATGACATCTCGCGCCGTTTCCTTGAAAAACGACTGTCCTCCCTTTTGTCCGGCGGCGGTCGCGGTATCGACAATCATCTTGGCGTAGGTGCTCCAAGGAACGTCAGGGTCGCCCAGCAGATTCAGCCGTAGCGGCGGCGTCCATTTCGAGAGTGGGACGTGCGTCGGTCGCACGCGGATCAGCCGCAACGTGTCCTCCTGACCCAACGACCGCGCCATCGACTCGAGCGACTTCCATAGAGCTCCCTTGGAGTCGACGGCGAGGATGCCCGTGTCCGGCAGCGTCGAGCGCAACCCGTGCACGATCGGCACGACGGCCCGCGCGGTCTTGCCCGTGCCGGTCGCCCCCGTGATGAAGAAATGGCAGCACGCCTCGTCGCGCGTCCATTCGAGGCCCCACAGTTTGAGCACGACGGCATTCCTTTCCTCGAGTTGGGCGACGAGGGCTAGGTAAGAGAGCCACACGGCGCAGGCTTCGGCGGCAACAGCGAGGGTAAGCCCGACCGGTCCCGGCATCTGCTGCCGCATCCAGAAGGCTCCCGCAAACGATGCCGCAATCAAGCCGAGCGAATACAGCTTCACGCGAGGAGCACGATCACCGCCGAAAGGACGCCGAGCGCGATGCCGATGAGGAGCGAAGCGAGCAGTTGCCGACGCTGGCTCACCTGAAAACTGCGCGCGGCGGATAGAAGTGACTTCTCCAGCGCCGCCAGCTTCCCGAGCGCTTTCTCCAACGGCTCGGTCATGGCGGCATCGATCTGCTGGGTGAGTTCCACCGGCTTTTCGGCCAACATGCCTTGCAGGTCCACCAAGGCTTCGTTCACCCCGCCGACCGTTTCCGCGGCGTCCGCGAGGGCACCGATGCGGGCGTCAACGGCCGCCCGCAATTCCACGACGGCGGACTTGAGCGTGTCCTCCGACTCCTTCACCCGCCGCCAGTGCCAGGCGATCAGGAGATACACGGGGTCATTCGGATGGAGTCGGTAATGGGCCGGCACCCATTTGAGGTCGTCGGGAAAAACGTCGGGATCGAGGAGGTCCTCGGGCTTGGGTGCGGCGCTCATGGGATCAACAGTTCCCGGGCCTTGCCGAACTCCTCTCGCATCCGCTCATGAACGCGCAGGCACCGCGAACGGTCCAGGAGATGAAGCTCCTCCGCCTGCCGGCCGCGTCCCACCGTGAGGTTGGCGGCCTGCAGTCGGTTACGGGTCACCTCCGCGAGGCATGGCACGTCGATTTCGACGGCGCCCAAATCTGCCAAACGCCGTCGGGCGTTGCTCTGCGAAAACGTCGGCAGGGCATCGCCTTCTTTCAGGTTGCGGGCCACCAGCCAGCGCACGCGTCCGCCGTGACTGTCGAGAAGCTCGGCGATCTGGGAGTTCGCGTCTTTGTCGTCGGTCGCGATCAGGACGAAGACAATGAAGCAGTCGAACTCGGCCTGCATCTCGGGCAGACGTGTCTCGTCCAGATAGGCGAGCACTTTGCTTCCCCCGGAAGCCCGGTTGTCCACCAGCACGACATCCGCTTCGTCGAGGCAGTGCACGATGCGGTCGAGCTCCCCCAGCTTGTCGGCATCCACGTCGGTATTGATGAACTCCGTTCCCGGCACCAAGCGGTAGAAGGTTGAGTTCGCGTGATCCAGGTCGATGGGCTTCACCCGGACACCGGCGTCGGTCAGGTGGTCATAAAGCAGGGTCGCGACGAAGCTCTTGCCGATGCCACCCTTGTCCTGGGGAAAGAGAATGAGTCGTTTGGAGGGCATGATTGCTCAGTAGTTGTCGCGGGCGACTTTGGGGCCGCGCGGGCCGACGGGAGCCGGGTGCCTGATGATCCCGTGCGCCATGGGTGGCGCCTTCGGTGTTGGCAGACCGTGCTCTTTACGCGCCCGCTCGATCTCGGACTTGGTGAACGTCCGGCGGCAGAACACGCCCACGCCGGCCGGCGAGACCATCAGCCCATGTTGGATCAAGGCGGCCGCGATCTGCTCGTAGCTCATGAACTTGGCCCGCCAAAGCAGCAGGACATCCCGATAGGGAGCGAGCAGGCTCCGGTGGTGGGCGGACGGGTCGTAGCTGCGCGCGTGGGCCAGCAGGCGGTCGTGAAGATCGGTTGGTTCGGTCATCTGGCCGAAAACTAGACCGTATGGCATTTAAGTAAAACGAAAAGTAATAGCCCTTCCGGAACCTCAGGTGTTGGCGTGGTGGTGGTCGAGTAGTGGCGGAGTAGTGGTGACGCCAGGGATTCCTAGCGGACGCTAGGGGTGGCGTGTTCCGACTTGTATGGTGAGGTGGTGCGGCGGCTGCCGCTCAATCTGATGCTAGAGTTCCTCTTCATGCTCTTGGTCTGCGTTGCGGAGAATTTCCTCCCATTGGGGTAATTCCGGCTCGGTAGGCTGCCTGAATTGCATTCCGACTAGCTAACGTATGGCTTTTAGCTAGAGTGCTGACATGGTGAGATTCGATAAACCCTGTATCGTGGTGGCTGGTGCCGTGGAGTATTTCCGCGAGCACATGGCTATCGGCGACTACCTGGCTCAGGAAGGCACGGCCGAGATGACCTGGGTGGGTTCGGGTGCGGCCCGACTGGGCCTCGCCGGGCGCTGCCAGTTGGAGCATTTCGAGAGACTCTGCGAGGGCCGGCACCCGGCCACCGGCGAAAAACTCATGATCCGCGACAAGGGCGCGCACCGCCGGGTCTGCTTCTTTGGACAGATTTCCCCGCCCAAGGATGTCTCTCTCCTCCACCTGGTCGGCGGCGACCCGCGGATCGGCGGCTGGTGGCAGGAAGCCGTGGCGGAAACCCTGCGGGAGATGGAGGCGGTCATCGCGACGCGCGTCCGGCGCGGCGGAGCCAACGAGGACCGGCCGACTGGCAGGCTGGTGGCCGCGATGGTCACCCACGACGCCAGCCGCTCCCTCGATCCTCAACTGCATACGCACGTTTGCATCATGAACGTGACCTACGATGAGGCCGAGAGCCGGTGGAAAAGCGTCCAGCCGTCGGGCCTCTACCGGCATCAGGGCTATTTCCGCGAGGTCTGCTACAACAAGCTCGCGCAGCGGATGGCTGCGGCCGGCTACACCTTGGAGTCCGTGCGCGGGTTTGGATTCAACATCGCAGGCGTGCCGCCCGAGTTGCGGGACCGATTCAGCAAACGACGCCGGGCGATTCTCGCCCAGGCCAAGGAACTCGGCGTCGCCACTCAGGACGCCTTGCAGGCCATCGCCGGGGAGAGCCGGGCTGCGAAGACCGCAACCACGGCGGCGGGCTTGCGCACCCGTTGGGAAACGGAGGCCGGTCAGGAACTGGCGGCCCTCCGTGAAGCGATAGCCCGGGCGGACGGCAAGGCCCAGCCGGGGCGACAGGTGTCGGCGCGCGCGGCGGTATTGTCCGCCGAGGCGCACGTTTTCGAGCGTCGGTCGGTCGTGGATGACCGCCTTCTGCTGCGCGAGGCCCTGATCGCCGGCCGCGGACAGGTGTCCCTTGATGCCCTCAAGCGGGCCGTGGCCGGCCGCGAACGCACCGGCGAACTCGTGCGCGCAGGCGATGAAATCGCCTCCCGCGAGGGTCTGGAATCGGAGAAGGAATTCACGGGTTGGGCTGCGGCTCAACGAAGCCGCAGGTCGGCCCTCGGCTCCGCGCCTGTGCGCATGAATCTCGGCCCCGACCAGAAAGAGGCGGTGCTCGGTGTCCTCGGATCGAAGTCCGGGGTTGTGATTCTCCAAGGCGATGCCGGCACGGGCAAAACCTCCTGCCTGAAAACGATCGTCGCGGGCATCGAACGGGCCGGCGGCCGGGTGTTCGGCTGCGCTCCATCGTCGGGTGCAACCGACGTCCTGCGGCAGGAACTGTCTTCCGACGCCGAGACGCTTCAGCTTCTGCTCGTGAACGAGGATATGCAGCGCCGGGTGCGCGGACGGGTGCTGGTGGTGGACGAAGCCGGCTTCGTTTCCACCCGCGAAATGCGCGATCTATGCCGGCTCGCCGCCCGCAACGACAACCGGCTCCTGCTCGTGGGTGACATCAAGCAGCATCACTCGGTCGAGGCCGGCGACGCGCTCCGCTGCCTGCAGGAGTTTGCGCGCGTGCCGGTTTTCCGACTGACGGAAATCCGCCGCCAGCAGGATCCCGCCTACCTGCAGGCGGTCGCCCGGCTGGCACGCGGCGACGCCTTTGGTGCCTTCAACCGATTCGACCAACTCGGAGCCGTGCAGGACGAGAAATTGCCCGCCGCTTTGCTCGCTCGGGCCGCAGGCGACTACGTCCGCACCGTGCGCACGGGCAAGTCGTGCCTGGCCATTTCGCCGGTCTGGGAGGAAATCCATCAGTTCACCGACGTGGTCCGCCGGCAATTGCGGGCCGCCGGCCTGCTGCGTCCCGACGAACGAAATTGCCTGACCGTCCACTCGCTGAAGTGGACGCGGGAGGAGTGTCGACGCATCGGCAATTACCAGCCGGGTGATGTGCTGACGTTCCACCGCGATTACGGCGCATTCGCGAAGCACGACACAGCCGCGGTTGCGCGACGCGACGGTGATGCGTTGGTCGTGCGTCGTCCCGACGGCCGGGAACACCGGCTCATCCCGCATCGCGCCTCCGGCTACACGGTCGGACTCGCGCGGGAGATTTCCGTGGCCGCGGGTGATCGACTGCTGATCCGAGGCAACCTCAAGCCCTCGAACCTGCGGAACGGCGACATCGTCGAGGTCGCCGGGTTCACCCCGGATGGTGCCATCCAGCTCAAGGACGGCCGTGTCGTGCCGGAGTGGTTTCAGGAATTCAGCCACGGCTATGCGACGACGTCCCATGCCGCACAAGGCAAGACCGTGGATCGCGGCCTCCTGCTCATGGCGGACGCCGGCATCGCCGCCGGCAATCTCAAGCAAGCCTACGTCTCGAACTCCCGCTTTCGCGAAAGCCAGACGATCTACACCACCGACAAGGAGGCAGCGCGCGATGCCATGATGCGTCCGTCGGATCGCAAACTTGCCCGCGAACTGGTCGGTCCAGAGGACGATACCGCCGGCCCCCGCCGTGCCTGGCGTGCCCGATGGGCCGCCCGCCTGGCTCCCGCACTTCGGATCAACGCCGCATGAGCATCGAGTCACATCCCGGCAAGAAGGCGCTCGCGCCTCCGCCTCCGCTCCAATGGGGTGAGGTCGTTCCCGCGGGTGAAACCGCACTCGCGCTTCGCTTCGCGTTGGGCGACCGGGCGGTGACCTACCCATGTTCCGAGTTTAGGCGCTGGGAGCACGTCAACGGCACGCCGGAAACGCTCATCCTAACCACCGCCAAGGAACAGGTCGTCATCGAGGGCAGCGACCTGACCGCTATTCGAGCCGCGCTGGACCTCGGTCGCTTGGCGGAAGTCCGGCTCACTTTCTCCCGTCAGCCAACGCGGCCGGGTCCTAGGATCGAGCGGATCACGATTGAACCGGCATGACGCATGGCCCCAAAATCCCGTCCAGACGATCAGCTCGATTTCTTCGCGCACCTTTCCCATGAGCGAACTCCTCACCTACGGCCTGATGGCGGAGCGGCATTGGCGGGAGCATTGCCCGAAGCTGGTGCGGGAGCTGGGGGCGGAGGGCCGCCTGCGGACGGCGCTGCTGGAAGCGCAGGAGCGAACGACAGCCGACATGGACCGACTGATCCGGCAGTTCCGGAAACAGGGATTGAATCCCCAGCAGGCGCACGATCAGGCATGGGAGCTGGTGCGGGAGAAATACATTCTCCTCCGGCCGGAACCAAAGGAATAGCGCCTCGCAATCAGGACAACTTCCGCATCACCGACGCCGACCGGCTCGGCGAGGGCGGCCCGAAGCAGAAGTATCGGCAGAACCTCGAGGCGATCCGCACCCTCCGGACGATTCACGCGGAGGCCCGGTCCGCGACCCCGGAGGAGAAGGCGGTCATCGCAAAATACGTTGGTTGGGGCGGTCTACCGCAGGTCTTCGCCACGCCCCAGGAGGCGCCCCAATGGAGCGCCGAGCAGGAGGAGTTGAAGGTTTTGCTCGAACCGGACGAATACTCCTCTGCCCGCGCCACCGTTCTGAATGCGCATTACACGTCGCCAACCGTCATCCGGGCGATGTATGCCGCCCTCGACCGGTTCGGCTTCAAGGGCGGCCGGGTCCTGGAGCCTGCCTGCGGGCTGGGCCACTTTTTCGGGGTAATGCCCGAGGACATGGCCGCTCGCTCCGAACTCACCGGCATCGAGATCGACCCGCTCACCGCCCGGCTCGCAAAGACCCTCTATCCCGACGCCGACATCCGCTCGCAGGCTTTCGAGAACGCCACGCTGCCGACCAATCGCTTTGATCTCGCCGTCTCCAACGTCCCCTTCGCCGACTATTCGCCCTTCGACCCGAAGCTCAACCCGCGGAAGTTTCACATCCACGACTACTTTTTCGTCGCCGCCGCCGAGCGTGTCCGCCCGGGCGGCTTGATCGCCTTCATCACCTCGCGCGGCACCCTCGACAAACAGTATCCGCACCTCCGCGAAGCCGTCGCCAAGACCTGCGACCTGGTCGGCGCCATCCGGCTTCCTCACACCGCGTTCAAGAAGAATGCGAACACCGACGTGACCACCGACATCGTGTTCCTGCGGAAACGCCACACCGGGGAGAAGCCGGGCGGGCTCGCGTGGCGTGAGAGCCGCCCGTTTGGCGACGGCGAGAATCCAATCTTTCTCAACGAGTATTACCACGCGCGTCCCGAGATGATGCTGGGCAAGTTGGAACGCGTGGAGCGCGGCATGTATGGCCGGGATGAGGTCCGTCTTACAGGCGACGGCCGGGATTTGGGCGAGGCGCTGGTGAAAGCCGTGCGGGCGTTGCCCGCCGGCGTGTTCAAGCCCTTGACTGAAGCCCAGACCGCCACGCTGCGGCAGACCATTCCGGTGCCGCCGGGCGTAAAGCCCAATGCTTACACGCTTACCGTGGAGGGGGGCGGCGGCATTGCCGTGCGCGACGGCGACGAACTGCGGCTGCTGACCGATCTCTCCCCGCAATTGGCGCGGCGCATCCGGCGCCTGATCTACGTCCGCGACGCGGCGCGCGACTGCTTGCGCACCCAGGGCGAGAATCGTCCCGACGCCGAAGTCGAGGCCGCCCGGTTCCGCCTCAACCAGGACTACGATTATTTCACGAGCCAGTTCGGACCGATCTCCCAATCGGCCAACGTCCGGGCCTTCGCCGGCGATCCCGACCTGCCGCTCCTTCTCTCCCTGGAGAACTACGACGACGACTCCGGCACTGCGACGAAGACCGCGATCTTCCGCGAGCGCACGATCCAGAAACGCCAGCCGGTGCTGGCCGCCGGCGGAGCCAAGGAGGCGTTGGTCGTCACGCTCAGCGAGAAGGGCAAGGTGGATTTGGAGCACATGGCGAGGCTGCTCGGGAAAAAGCCGGAGGAGTTTCTTGCCGATCTGGAGGGCGTCCTCTTCCTCAATCCCGAATCCAAACGCTGGGAGACCGACGACGAATACCTTGCGGGCAATGTGCGCCGCAAGTTGGCGCTCGCCGAAGCCGCCGCCGCGAAGGACGGCCGGTTCAAGCTCAACGTGCAGGCCTTGCAAGGCGTCCAACCGATTGACCTGAAAGCCACGGAAATCGACGCCCGGCTCGGCGCGGCGTGGATTCCGGCGGAGGACGTGGCGGCCTTTGGCGTCGAACTGCTGCGCGGCCACGGCCCGGGGGATGTCCGTGTCCACCATGCCGCCCAGGTCGGTCTGTGGACGGTCGAAGTCAGCCATCCGGTCAAGACCGGTGTGGCCGACCGCAGCGAATGGGGCACCAACCGGGTCGCGGCCCACTCGCTCCTCGAAGACGCGCTCAACCTTCGCACGCCGACGGTTTACGACTACGACGAAAATAAGAACCCGAAGGTCAATCCGACCGCCACTGAGGCCGCACGCGAGAAACAGCAGAAGATCAAGGACCGCTTTGCCGAATGGATCTGGCAGAACGACGCCCGACGGGAGCGGCTGGTCGCATTCTACAATCGCGAGTTCAATCACCTCCGGCTCCGCACTTTCAACGGCGACCATCTCCTACTCCCCGGGGCGAGTCCCATGATTACGCTCCGCCCGCATCAGAGGGCCGGCGTCTGGCGCATCCTCCAGACTCCGAATGCTCTCCTGGCGCATGTCGTCGGTGCCGGGAAGACCTACACGATGGCGGCGGCGGCGATGGAGCTGAAGCGGCTCGGACTCGCGCGGAAGCCGATGTTTGTCGTCCCGAATCACATGCTCGGGCAGTTCAGCACCGAGTTGCTCACACTCTACCCCGGGGCCAACATTCTCGCTGCCGGCCGGGATGATTTCGCAAGCTTCAAGCGCCGCGAGTTGATGTCGCGTATCGCGACCAACAACTGGGACGCGATCATCGTCACGCATTCGGGTTTCGAGCGGCTCCCGCTCTCGGTCGCAGCCCGAAAGGAGTTTCTCGAAGAGCAGCGCGCCGAATTGGTCCAGTGCATCCTTGAACAGAAGGAGCGCGCCGGCAAGGACACCGGCGGCACCCGCATCGTTAAGGAGCTGGAACGGGCGAAAAAGAAGCTGGAGGCGCGCCTCAAATCGTTGTCCGCGGAGCACCGGAAAGACGACACGCTGACTTTCGAGGAATTGGGCGTGGACCGGCTGTTCGTCGATGAAGCGCAGGCGTTCAAGAATCTATTCTACATTTCCAAGATGACCCGGGTCGCCGGCCTCCCGCAGACCGCCTCGGAGCGCGCCTTCGACATGTTCCTCAAGGTGCAGCACATCCAGAAACAGAACGGAGGCGGGGGCGTCGTCTTCGCCACCGGCACGCCGGTCACGAACACAATGGCCGAGATGTTCACGATGCAACGCTACCTGCAAATGGACGTGCTTCGCCGACATAATCTCCAGCATTTCGACGCGTGGGCCGGCACCTTCGGCGAAACCGTCACCGCGATGGAACTGGCTCCCGACGGTGCCGGCTACCGGTTGAACACTCGTTTCGCCCGGTTCGTGAACGTCCCCGAACTCATGCAGATGTTCCGCCAGATGGCCGATGTGCAGACGGCGGATATGCTCAAGCTGCCCGTGCCGGCTCTCGACGGCGGCAAACCCCGCATCGTCCGTGCGCCCGCTACGCCGGAGTTGAAGGAGTTTGTCGCGTCACTGGCGAAGAGGGCCGAGAAGCTCAAACGCGAGCACGTCGATCCTTCCGTGGACAACATGCTCAAGATCACGGGCGAGGGCCGGAAGGCGGCGCTCGATCTGCGGCTCGTGCGCGGGCGCGCCCCCGACGCTCCCGACGGCAAGGTCAACCAGGCAGTCCGGGAAATCTTTGCCATCTGGCAGGAGACGCGCGACCAGCGCCTCACCCAGATGGTGTTCTGCGACCTCTCGACGCCGAAGGTCGAGGGGCGTGGTTTCTCCGTGTATCAGGACCTCAAGGCCAAACTGGTCGCCGGCGGCGTGCCCGCGGAGGACATCGCATTCATCCAGGAGCACGACGGCGACGCAGCCAAGCTCGCGCTCTTCAAAGATGTTCGCTCGGGCAAGGTCCGCATCCTGCTGGGTTCGACGCAGAAGATGGGGGCCGGCACCAACGCACAGACGAAACTCGTGGCACTGCATCACCTCGACGCTCCGTGGCGGCCGGCAGACATCGAGCAGCGTGAGGGACGGATTCTGCGCCAGGGGAACCAGAATGCTGTCGTGCGCATCCAGCGTTATGTCACGGAAGGCAGCTTCGACGCCTACATGTGGCAGACGCTGGAAACCAAGGCCAAGTTCATCGCCCAGGTGATGACCGGTCAGACCACGGCCCGGAAGATCGAGGACCTCGATACGCCCGCGCTCACCTACGCCGAGGTCAAAGCCATTGCCTCCGGCAACCCACTCGTGATCGAGAAAGCCAAGGTCGATGCCGAGGTCATGCGGCTTTCCCGGCTCCGCTCCGAGCACAGTGAGTCGCAATACGGTAATCGCGCCCGGCTGCGCATGGCGGAGGAGGATGTCGCTCGTCTCGAACGGCAGGTGACCGCAATGGAGAAGGATTTGGCCACGCGGCAGGACACCCAGGGTGACAAATTCAAGATCGTCCTTGAAGGGAAGGCATACACCGACCGAACCGCGGCGGGCACCGCGCTGGTCTATCTCGTCAACGACCACAAGGAGGATCATCTCCGAGGGAAGTCTGGGACGGTCGTTCTGGGTGGAATGGCCGGCTTCAAACTCGAATACCGCTCGGCGTTGGCGGACAAGATCACGCTACGGGGCCACGCCGAATACACCGCCAACCTGTCGCCGTCGCCGGTCGGTTCCATCAGTTCCCTCGAGCACGCGGCCCGTTGCATTGAGGATCACGTCATGCGCACTAGCACCGAGCTTGAGCGGTGCCGGAAGAATGTCACCGAGTTGACCGCACTCAACAGCGCCGTCTTCGAGCACGAGGAACGCTACCGCGAACTCCTGAAACGGCAGGGCGAACTGGTCGATCTCCTCGACATCTCAAAGAATCAGGCAGCAGCCGATCAGGCAACCGAAGCGAAAGAGGCCGTCGGAGCGTTGGCGGCCGAGACTGCGGCGCCGTCAGTCACGGAGGGCGAGGAGGATGCACAAGGGGAGGGGACTGCGGCCGCTCAGGCTGCTGGTGCGGTCGTTCCCGGGTTCCGCCGCACCCCCGCCCGCGGGAAGTTGCCAGCGACGATCGACAGCCCTAAGCGGACGGTTCGAACGAGGTCCGCCAAGGCTACGATGCGGGGGATGGCGGCATGACGGTGATGGAAGGAGCCGGCGGTGTGTCCCGCCTTGGAGAACTCAAGGCGGTGATCCCCCCAGGGCACGAAGTTGTCATGATGATCCGCGGAAAGGACGGGGTGCGGGTGTTCACGTCTTCTAGGCCGCACGACGTGTCTTGGGAGCACGAGGTGCTGATTCCTCATAGATTCCCGCGAACGAACAAATCCGATCCCATTCCTCCGCCGTCATGCCTTGCGGCTTAGCGAACCCAATCACCTTCGCGTCGCGATTCTTGCCGGAGCGCACGAACGTGACGTAGGCGGTGATGGCTCGGGCATTGCGGAAGAACAACCGAATAGCTCCCATCACTTCACCAAGGGCGATGGACGACCGCGCCGATTGCGGAGCCACCTGCTTCGCGTATTCCAACGGCTGCCGCCAGAATGCATCCGGTGTCCGGCCGTCCGGCCAGACCTGCACTTTGGCCAGCATCGTGCGAAGCTCGGTGCGGAGCCTTTCGCGTCTGACAGGGTCCGCAGGCACCTCCTTCGTCGCGAGCTTCGGTGCCGCGGCGTTTGCTCGGCGTAGCTTCAACAATTGCGTCTGTGCATCGGTCCGCTCGACAGAAATCGCCGCGAGCCGCGATTCGAGTTCGCTCACCTGGCTCTTGACCGCTTCGCCCAGCGCCCCCTCCAGCAGATGCTTGGCGGCGTTCGCAATCTTGCGGTGGATTTCTTTTTCCTCGAGCGCAAGCGCGGCGATGTGTTTGGCCAGACGATCCGGCTCGTCGGTCTGGGTCGCATACAGGCGTGCCCAGTCGATCTCGTGACAAGCGGCAATGACGCACCGCTCCAGATGTTCTGCCGACCACCGGAAGGCACGTTCGGAATGATCCAGTTGGTTGAAGGCCGTGTAGTAGGTTGGAAATGCTCCCTTCGCCTTTGCATGGACGTGCATCGGTCGGTCGAGTGGATCGAACAGAATGCCGGTCAGAAGTCGGATGTGCTTTTGAGGCCGCCCGCGAGGTTCGCTGCCCGGTTCCGGCTGCGCTGTGCGGAACTCTGCATCGGAAACAACCCGCGGAAAGTAATCTCGAATCGGCGGCCCGTCGGGCACCCGTTTTCCGTAGGCGCCCCCTTCATAGCGACAGGGCTGGAACTCGCCGATCACCGCGCGATTTTTGATTACCTTGGCGACACGCGTGATCGACCACCTGGCTCGGCCCCACGGGGCCACCCGGCGTGCCTTCAGTTCCTGCGCGATGCGTCCGTAGCCCCAGCCGGCAAGGGCCAACTGGAAGATCAGCTTTACGGTCTTCGCCCTGGTTTCATTCAGCACATATTTGGCCGATGAAAAATCGCTTCTGATACCATCCCGCTTAACGCCCACGACCCGTATCCACGGGTGCACCCACGTTGAGATGATTTTGCCGGCCTGCGCCTCGCGTCGCTTCTTGGTCCAGACCGCGCAAAGGCGCTTGGATTTTGTGCGCGATTCTTCATTGCCACGCGCAAAAGTGAGCAGCGCGACAATCAGGTGAGTCACGTCCTGGGAAATCGTCTCACGCGTATACCTCCGCCGATCCTGCAATGTCACGACGTCGACGCCGGCCTCGACGACGGTTTCGAGCACTCGCATTGCTTTCAAAGGATCGTTTCGCGAAATGCGGTCGAGGTTTTCGACGAGCAGCACGGAGCCCGGCGCGACTTGCCCCTCGCGAATCGCTTTGAGGAAAGTGCCCAACGCGCCGACTTCCGCGTTGCGACCGTAAAAGCCGGAGACGCCTTCGTCCCGCAGGGAAGTGTCCAGTTCTAGCCCGTTTCCTTCGGTCTGGCTCCACAGCTCAGCCGCTTCGATTTGTCGCCGAACCGAGTCGCCACGCCGCTGGTGCTCCGACGAGAAGCGGGTGTAGCTGTAGATCTTCGGTTGGGTCATGTGAGGAGAGAATAGTTTCATAGTGTGGGGGAGTCAAACGGGTGGGTTATTTGTCCATGTCGAATACATGGAGAAGCACAGCGTCGCCCGCATGATCGGCGCGCCTCCGGGCTACGTCGGCTACGACGAGGGCGGCCAGCTCACCGAGGCCGTGCGCCGCAAGCCGTATGCCGTCGTGCTCTTCGACGAAGTCGAGAAGGCGCACCCCGACGTGTTCAACGTCCTGCTCCAAGTCCTCGACGACGGCCGCATCACCGACTCGCAGGGCCGCACCGTGGATTTCAAGAACACGGTCATCATCATGACCTCGAACCTCGGCAGCCGCCACCTCCTCGAGGGCGTCACCGGCGCCGAGATCCCCGAGAACGTCCGCGAAGCCGTGATGGCCGACCTGCGCGCGTCCTTCCGCCCGGAGTTCCTCAACCGCATCGACGAGACGGTCCTCTTCAAGCCCCTCGCGCTCGAGGAGATCGAGCGCATCGTCGACCTGCTCCTCGCCGACATCAACAAACGCCTCGTGGAACGCCGCGTCACCGTCGCCCTCGACGAGAAAGCGAAGGAGTGGGTCGCGGAGAAGGGCTACGACCCCGTCTTCGGCGCGCGTCCGCTGAAGCGTTTCCTCCAACGCCACCTCGAAACCAAACTCGCCCGCGCCCTCATCGCCGGCGAAGTGACCGATGACAGTCAGGTGAAGTTCACCGTGAAGGACGACGCGCTGGTGATGAAGTGAATTGTAGCCGACCTCGCTGAGGCTCTGGGCTTGAAGCCGACCGCCACATCACGGGCCTAATCGGGCCCGGAGACGTTTTTCCATTTCCTCGAGGCTCACTGCGGCCTGCGGATTCCGGCGGTGTTCCGCCAGACGCTGTTCAACCAAGGCTTCCTCCGCGGGTGACAGCAGGAGGTCGTCGAGTTCCATCGCGCGCTGAATCAGCAACTGACGTTGCTCCACCGTCAGCGAGTGCAGTTCGGTGAGGATTTCGTTGAAGCCCATGCCCGCAACCTACGCCGCGAAATCGACGCCACAAGCCTCGGTTCGGTGCAATTGCCGATGCAAGGCTGCGACCCCGTCTTCGTCGCCCGCCAGCTCAAGCGCTTCTTCCAGCGCCACCTCGAAACGAAACTCGCCCGCGCTCTCATCGCAGGCGAAGTCGACGAAGGCGCGCAGGTGACGTTCGAAGTGAAGGACGACGCGCTGGTGATGAAGTGAAAAAACCTGCAGCGCTGTCACTCAGGATCGTTGTGCCGGGCTCCCAGTCGTCTCATCTATTATTTCGGCGGACGAAAGGCAGTGATCAGTTTTTGAGCGGTGGGATTATCCAATCCCAGTTCGGAATAGACAAGAGCTTCAGCTGCACGGCGGGCTTTCTCAGCTTTCTGTCCGAGTTGGAACGAGCGAGCGATCAATGCAACCGCATCTGCAGCCACAGATTTTTTCGGGATTCCGAGAGTTAGGTCACGGGCATTTTCCCAGCGGATTCGAGTGCGGCCCATGCCCGAGGCGAGCAATACCAGATCAGAACGGCTCTCTGGTGAGCGAGCGAGCAACCAAATCAGCGCCGGGTCATAGTCTTTGCGTGCTCGGCAGATCGTGTATTCGGGGCTGACAACGCATCCGTCTAATGCGGGTGGAACTACGGCGATGGCGCCGTGAACCGCATTGATGTGTGAGATAACGATGTCGCCAGAGTGGACGCGGTAGAGAACAGGATATTCGACGTCTGAGAGTGCCTTCTGCTCTCCGGCTTCTGCGATTCCGTCATAACGGACCTTTAAGAAGATTACTTCCTCATCCCCTTCGCTTGTCGAAATAACATCTTCATCAGGTAGGCTGTCTTCGTCAAAAACCACCACCATTTCACGTAGTGAACGAATTTCGCAGCCTAGTGATTTCCATTTTTTGACCAGTCTCTTCGGA
>CAYYVB010000001.1:75808-81664 GCA_964475035.1 uncultured Opitutaceae bacterium
AAGGCATGACTTTACGTCAAGTCGATCTAGGAGGCGGTCGGAAGAAACGATCCACTTCGCAGGGCAGCTGCCGACTAGAAACGAGCCCCATAACGTCGCGACAGCCTTGATTTCTTCTGCCGCTTTCACGCGATTCGCACGATCGATTGGCAGCGACCGCTGTCTCGGTGTGTCGTCTAAACCAACGTGATTGCAGTAATACATGAAGCAATCCCCCTGCGCTTCTTCGGGCTCTTTTTTCCGCAGAATAATCAATGAGGTCTTAACTCGCGCACGTGAGCGTTGGAACGCGTCACCCGGCAGACTGATTACCCCTTCAATAATGAATTTCTCAGTGATGAATCTGCGCACCTCACGGTAATCGCCACCGCCAAGAACGCTGTCGTCGATAACGGCGACAACACGGCCTCCTGTTTTCAGAATGTCAGCGTAACGCTCTACGAACAGAATGTTGCTTCGCACAGAATTCTTGAGCAGCGAAGTTCCTGGGAAGTGGGCCAACCTATATCTCTCGAGCACCCGTTTCTCCGGTGCGTGTTTCTTCTCATAGACCTTCGAAAACGGAGGGTTCGTTAAGATCAAGTCAACGCAGCCTTCCTTGGTGTTCAGGAGGTCGCGCAGTTCATCGATCTCCTTCTTTTTCTCCGCACTCCAGCGTTCATCGACCAGCAATTCTTTATCTAACGAATCAGCCTCATACACGCGACTACCGCCATCGCCGTGTAGATACATGTTGATGCGTGCAATTCTTGCGATCTGCGGGTCTCGGCCGACGTCGATACCAATCAACTTTTCGGTGGCGATCGCTTCTTTCAATACGGCTTTCTGTTTCTGTGAAAGAGAAGGATTGGAATCGACTTGAGACCAAGCCTCCCAAAACGCATCGATCAAAAATCCACCAGAGCCGCAACACGGGTCGGCAACTACGGGAATGTCATCCTTCGTCGAACCTATGCGGTAATTTCCAAGTTGCAGCGCAAGCTTTACGATCGAACGCGGCGTAAAGTATTGTCCGAGGTCTTTGCCGCGCATTGTGGAGTTCAGAAATGTCTCGAACAATCGCCCGTTTAGATCGGCATCAATCGAGTAAAGATCTATGCTTTCTAGCTCCTTGACTACGGATTTAATGGTCTCCGCGCTCAGCCGCAGCTCTTCGGTTTCGTCGAAAATCCGTTTTTTCTTTTCAGTGCGAATTTTGGCTTCTAACGAGCGCCTCAATTGGATGAAGGAAATGTCCGCAACCGGATTGGGTGTCGTTGCCTCAAGTCGTTCGATCCACGATTTACTAAATGTCACATCCTCAGCAGGAACAGTGTAGCTAGCCTGACGTGTTACGACGGGATGCTTAGCGTGAACTTCTTTGTCGGACAGCAGCTTTAGGAACATTAGCTTCACGAACTCCATGAAGGCTGCCCCTTGGCTCATGTTGTCCTTCTTGTAGATGAGTTGATGACACCGAGCGAACGCGACGTTGATATCGTCTATTGTGAGTTTGCGAAAGCGATGTTTGCCTGCGGCGTCGCCGGCGGTTGCGGCGCGTGCGCTTCCAACGTGCGCTCGTTTACCCAGTGTTTCTTTCCCGATTAGGCTGCGTAATTTGTCGAACAACTTGTTCTCTTTCGAGAAGTCGGCAAATTCGAGGGTTAGCACGGGAGTCGCTGAGTCCCATCGGTAGACGCGTGTTTCTATGCCATTAGTGAGTATGAAAAGTTCTGCGGGATTGTCGACAAACTGCTTGTTGAGTTCGTGACAATAGCTGCCGCATTGACCGACCCAGTCATCGAGAGATTCAGTTGCTGCTTTGGCATCCAACACGAGTCGGGGCCGTCGCTGCAGCATGACGACGTAGTCTGGTCGATAGGGAATCCGTCGCCTCCCTTGCGACACTGCAATCGTTTCGATGGATTCCTTCGTCTTTATCTGACTGTCGCTGTAACCGAGCTCAACGAGCAGGCGGATCGCGAAGAATTGTTCAACAGAGCTCTCGTTAGTCAGGTCTCTGCGGGAACAGAACAGGTTAGAGTCTGGCGGCGTTTTTGGCATGGGGAATCAAGCGTTGGGAGGTCCAGTAAATCACTACCGTAATACCCTTGAGACGAGCTAAATTCGGCTGCGGGGTAACAACGCGACGAAGATCATTTTTGCTCTCTCCTACTTCGCGTCGCCGTCGTAGCGGATGGCGTGGCCGGTTCTCAAGAGTTCGTTGTTGAGAAAGACGGAGCCTTCGGCAGTCAGCGGTGAGCGGTTAGCAGCAAGCTGTGGGTGGGTTCCGGTGGCTGCGGGCTTTCCGATGAAGACATCGGCGAGGTAGCGGTCGTATTTGTCGGGCTTGGTGGTGCAGACGATCACTTCGTCGCCGGGGGAGAGGAGTTTTTCCACGAAGGCTTTGGCGGCTCGGCCGGCAGCGGTCTCCAGCTCGGGGCAATCGAGTCCGCGGAGGCGGAGACGCAGGTCGCGGGTGAAGCCGGGGGCGAGCGCGAGGGCGATGTCGAGCGTGTCGCCGTCGATGATTTTGAGGATCGTGGCGCGGTAGGTGAACAATTGCGCCGTGGTGGCGTCGGGGATTTTTTGCACGCCGTCGTCGTCCCAGCGCACGATGTCGCCGAGTTTCAATTTCGCGGCCGATGCGGCGGGCAGGGCGGCGTAGTTTTTGAAACCGAGATCGATGCCGAGTCCGTCGCCCGCCCTGAGCGATGTCGAAGGGCCTGCCCTGAGCGAAGTCGAAGGGGGACGTTCGACGACGCGGCGCAGGCCCGGCACGCCGCAGCGGGGTTTGAGCAGTTCGACCGGCTTCTCCGGTGCGGGGGTGGAGTCGTCCTCGGCCGCGGCGAGGGCGTGCGCGTTGTATGAGCGGACGTGGGTTTCCAGCTGGGGTGAAGTCCACTCCTGCTTGATCGCCCGGGCTTCGAGGGCCTTTCGCTGCGCGGGGTCGGCGACTTGGATGAGGAGGCGATAGTGGGTCCAACCCAATTTGGCGCGGGCGCGCCAAATCGGGAAACAGCGGTAGAACTGCACGCATTCCTGCAGCGTGCGCCGGTGGATGCCGGTGTCGTCGGCGAGTTTCTCGAAGGTCTTGGCGCCGTAGTTGGCGCGGTCGCGGAAGAACAGGATGTGTTCGTGGATGAGCCGGCCGGTCTCGTGATAGGTCTCGAGCCACGCGCGATCGATGGCGGACCGGCCTTCGATGACGACGGCCGTCACGGCATCGCGGAGTTGGGCGTAGGTCTTGGGGACAGGGGCGAGCGAACGCGAAGACATAGGGTCGGCCCGGTCCGAGTGGAGCGGAAGTCGGCGGGGCAGGCGAGCGCGGTCTTGGGCGGCAGGTGTCGAGAGACGAGGTGGCGGAAGACGAGGTGGCTGAAGATGAGAGACGAGGTGACGAAGGACGAAAGCCTAGCGGTGGGCGGTGGGAGGACGGAGTGACGAGGGGCGAGGTGGCGGAAGACGAGAGACGGGGTGACGAAGGACGAAAGCCGAGCGGTGAGCTGGGGTTTGTGTTTTGGGCGGGGGGTGGATTGAGTTGGCGCCAGGATGAAGACATTTCCGTTGCTCGCTTTGCTTTTCATCGTGCCGGGATTGGCGGCGGAGCCGTTCTACGTCGGGGCCGATCTTTCGGCGCTGCCGATCTATGAGCAGCGCGGGGCGCGGTTCGCCAAGGACGGGCGGGCGGGGGATGTGCTTACGCTGTTCCGCGCCGAGGGGATGAACGCCGTGCGGCTGCGGCTCTTCGTCGACCCGAAGCCGGAGGGCATTGTCGACAACTCGCTCGATTACACCGTCGCGTTGGCGCGGCGCGTGAAGGCGGCGGGGCACGCGTTCCTGCTCGACCTGCACTACTCGGACACGTGGGCCGATCCGCAGAAGCAGTTCAAGCCGGCGGCGTGGGAGCAGCTGCCGTTCGACGCCCTCGTCGCGCAGGTGGGTGCCTACACGCGCGAGGTGCTGGAGCGGTTCGAGCGGGAGGGGCTGCGGCCGGATTTCGTGCAGATCGGCAACGAGATCACCAACGGCACGCTCTGGCCGGACGGACGCGTGAAATTCGGCGCGCCGCCGGAAGAGGACGCCGCGGCGTGGGGCCGGCTCGCGCAGATCCTGCGCGCCGGTCTTGAGGCGGTGCCGCGGGGCGAGGGGCAGCCGCAACGCATGTTGCACGTCGAGTGCGGCGGCGATCTGGCGAAGACACTCTGGTGGTTCCGTCATGCGCGCGACGCCGGGCTGTCGTTCGATCTCATCGGGCTGAGCTACTACCCCGACTGGCACGGCGACCTCGCGACCTACCGCCGCACGCTCGCGGTGCTCGCGGAGGAATTTCAAAAACCGATCCACGTCGTCGAGGCCGGCTACCCGTGGAAGCCGACGAAGAAATGGCTCGAGAAACAGAACATGGACTGGCCGCTCACGCCGGCCGGCCAGGCGCAGTTCCTCACGGATGTCGTGCGGGCGGTGCGGGAGATCCCGCACGGGCTCGGGCGCGGCGTGTGGTATTGGCACCCGGAGTCGATCCAACTGACCGGACACTACGCGTGGGAAAGCGGCTCCTGCGCGCTCTTCGACGAGCGCGGCGAACTCCTCCCCGGCGCGACCGCGCTCTTCGGCGCCGGGCGCTGAGCCGCACGAAGGTGGAGAGGGTTGACCTCAACCCGCACGGAACGCGTTGCGGTCAACGCGTTCCACCTACGAACGGTTTCCCGTGTCGTGCTCGCACCGGCCAACGGCCTCGCGGAGCTCGGCCCTCCAAGTTGGAGAGTGAGCGCTGCGTCCGGCGGAAAGCGGAAATGACAATCCGCGCGGAGCAGGCGGCGTGGCGGCGGCGTATGATGTGCGCATGAAACTCCGCTGCGTCGGGTTGATGGGGCTGTTCGTGGTGGCAGCCGTTCTCTTGCCAGCCCAAGTGCTCTACGTCGCCGACAACGGCACTGGCACGATCAGTCGCGTCGACCTCGCGGGCAACGTCAGCACGTTCGCCACGGGCTTCGCGAACATCTACGGCCTAGCCGGCGATGCACAGGGCAACGTCTATGTCTCCAGCACGTCGGCGCACAAGATCGTGCGCATCACGCCGTCGGGCACCGTCACGGATTACGCGACCGATTTTCCGTCCAACTCCAATCTTCTCGGCATGGCGTTCGACACCGCGGGCAACCTCTACGTCGCCGACGTGAGCATCGGCATCTACAAGGTGGCTCCGGGCGGCAGCGTGAGCCTGTGGGCGACGGGTTTGAGTTATCCGCGCGACGTGGCGTTCAACAGCACCGGCCAGCTCTTCTCTGTCGGCGGCTACAATCCGATGGCCATGTATTCAGTCGCGAGCGACGGCACGCCGACGCTGTTCGCCTCGCAGGCGGCCGCGGCCGGGTTCACCAGCATCGCCTTCGGTTATCAGGATACGGCGCACGTCGGTGGATCGAACAACACGCTCTATACGATCAACACTGCGGGGACCGCGACTTTTTACCTCGGGCAGCAAGTCACGGATCTGGTCTATGCCGGCAACGGCACCTTCTATTTCTTGGCGAGCGGATCGATCTACCGCGATGTCGCGGGCAACATCAGCACGTTCGTCCCGGGGTTCAACAACCCCATGGCTATCGCGCTCGTCGCGGTGCCGGAGCCGTCGACTGCCGCGCTGGCGATCGGCCTGATCGCGTTGGCAGCGATCGGCGGCCGGCGCATGCGCACTCTTCGGCGCCGCCCGCTGAGCCGTGGGCGTGCCGGGGGTTTGTAACGTATTATGTTACAAACCGCGGGTGCGATGCGCGGAGGTGGAGCGGGTTGACCTCAACCCGCTCGGAACGCGTTGCGGTCTCTTTGGACCGAAGACAAGGGTAACAGGTGTTCGGAGACATGGGTAACACA
>CAYYVB010000002.1:0-12443 GCA_964475035.1 uncultured Opitutaceae bacterium
GGAAAGGCCGGCAGCCCTCGATCACGGTGCGACGGTAGGCCTTGAAGGCGTTGGTCGTGTCGTTGAGCGGGATGTTGAAACCGACGCGCACGAGGAAGTTGGCCAGCCGGTTCACCATCAGCTTCACGCGGGGGTAGTCGATGACTTGGCCGCCCTTGACGAAGCGAGAGCCGAAAACGCATTCCCAGCCTTCGTTGAGGAGGCGCCAGTATCGCACCGCATCGTCGGGCGAGTCGGATGCATCGGCCATCATGATGGCGCAGGCGTCGCCCTGCATGTGGTTGAGGCCGTAAATCACGGCGCGGCCGAACCCATGCGGGCCGGGGTTCTGCACGGGAGCGAGAGTCGGGATGCGGGCTTTGAGTTCCTGCAACACCGCCCAAGTCCGGTCCCGGCTGCCGTCATCCACCACGACGATCTCATGCGGCACGCCTTCGCGGGTGAAGGTCTCATGGATGTGGGTCAGAGTCGAGGGCAGGGAATCCTGTTCATCGCGGGCGGGGATGACGATGGAATAAAGACGCAGCGGTGGGTGGGAGGAGGGCGTCGGCATGGCGGGCTTCAGAGCGGGGCGGAGAGGTCGAGCCAGTCCGGGTGCTGCTCGGCGTGGAGGGCAATCTCCGCCAGCACTTGGTCGGTGGTGGTGGCCGGAGTCCAATTCCACAAGCGGCGGGCCTTGGTGGAATCGAGCACGATCCACGGGATGTCGAAGGGGCGGGGAGTGCCATCCGTCACGACAGAGTGTGGGCCGAAACGCACTTCGCACCAATCACTCAACTGCCGGAGCGAGCGCGCGGAGGCGGCTCCGCCCGAGACATTGACGATGCGGTCCGGGGAGGCCAGCGCCGGCGCGGCGAATTGCGCTTCGAGCAAGGGCACAAGGTCACGCGGATGCAGGCAGTCTCGGACTTGGTGGCCGTGTCCGCCGAAGCCGAGGTATTTGAGGGGGCGCTGGCGCCGCCAGCTGTTGATCCAGTAGGCGAAAATCCCTTGGTCCGCTCGACCAAACTGGCCGGCACCGGCGAGCACACCGCAGCGGTTGACGAACACCGGGAAACCAAAAGTCTCGCCGTATTCGAGCGCGAGAGCCTCGGAGGCGAGTTTTGTGGCCCCGTAGAGCGAGATCGGCGCTCCGGTCGCGAACGTCTCGTCGAGGCCGGCAGGCGTGAGTCCCGCCGGCAGACCGGCTACTGTGTCGGGCACGAAGGCCGCTTCGACCGTGCGGACCGGCAAATTGGCCAAAGGTGCGATCGAGTAAACGCGGCTGGTGGAAAGCAGGATGAAGCCCGCGCGATTAGCTTTGCAGTATTCCAGCAAGTTGACGGTGCCGCCGAGGTTGTGTTCGACGAGTTGCCGGCTGCTGGTCTTGCCATCAACGCCGGCGAGGACGCTTGGGTTCGCGGCGGCGTCGATCACCCAGTCCACGGGTGGCAGCGTCTCCAGGTCGCTGGCATTGCGCAGGTCAGCGTGCACGAGTTTTACACCCAAACGCTTCAACTCGGCGCGGTTCGTCTCGCTGCCGGGGCGGATGAAATTGTCGAATCCCCACAATTGATGGCGGCTGTCGGAGGCGAGCAGGGCCCGGGCGACCGTGCTGCCGACGAAACCGCAAATGCCTGAGATGAGAATCCGCATGGGGTCGGATGCTCAACGCGGCCCGCCTGCTAGGCAAAGCGAAATCAATCGGAACCGTGCAGCTCGATCCGCGTGAGGTAGGTCCAGTCCCACGCTTCGCTGGCACCGGGGTGGATCGTGAGGACCAGTTCGTCGTCCTCGCGGATTCCGTCGAGGGCGACGCTGGCGCTTTGATCGCCGCGGTCTTCCGGGTGGTGGAGTGGATCCAACCGACGAACGAACAACTCGTGGGACGGTTCGCCCGCGCGGCGGCGTTCGACGCGAAAGGTCGCACCGTCCGTGCGGTTGTCACCGACATAGGCTTGGTCGTGGAATCCGAAGTGGAAGGAGAGTCGACGCTCGCGGCCGCTCAGCAGAAACGCGGCTTCGGCCGGGGCGTGTTGCATGAGCAGGGTCTGGCCGGATAAATCCTTGCGATAAAGGGCGTGTGCGCGGATTTGCCGGGGCACGCGGCCGAATCCCGGAAATTGCGAGGCCAGTGGAGTGAAATGATGGCGGAACTGAAGCCGAGAGAGGTAGAGCCAATCCCAGGCGTCGTCGTTATCCGGGCCAGATTCGGTGCGGATGATGAGGTGGCAGCCCGGGGTGAACAACGGCAAGGGGATGGTAAAATCCTGCTCGCGGCGATCGGCAGACTCGAGCTGAGGATTCAGGAAACGGCGGAAAACAGGTGTGCTTTCCCCGGCCGGGTTACGGACTTCGACGATGAAAAAGGCTCCGTTCGAAGCGCGGGCGCGCACAGCCTGCGGATGGAACCCGAAGCCGAGCCGCACCTCACGCTCATCCCCTTTCAGCGGGTGCATCAGCTCCGTCGGTGGCGGCAACATCACGACGGTGCGCAGCCCGACTCGTTCGCGCCACGCGGCCGGCGGAGCCACGGCTCTGACCGGCCAGTCGACAAAATTCGGCCGGCGAGAACGCTGGATCGCCTCGTCAATCTCCGCGCGCGTGAGACGACGCGCCTCGAACAGGTCGGCCCGCACGTAGAAACGGAAATTCCTGACCTCAGCCGCAAGGCGGTAGTGCTCTGCCACATGATCGCATAAGTCGGCGTAGATTTCGTGTCCCTGTGTCTCACGGAACGGATAATAGACGGCGCCAGGACCGGCGGTGTCCACGAATAGCGCCGGGCGTTTGCGACGAATGTCGGCGAGGAAAAGCGCCCGATTGCCTTCCTCCAGGGCGGGCTGCCCGATCATGCCAAATGTATCCGAGTCACGCGTTGCATGGGGCAGTCCCGTCTCGGCGAAGAGCTCGGGTGCATAACCCCAGAGGGCGGCTTCGTCGCCCGGACGTGAGAGCCGGTGCAACACGTTCGGCGCCGCGGCGCGAGGATAGCGCCAATGCTCGGCGAACTGGCCGAACATGAATGGCACCGGCTGGGTCATCCGCATGCCGATTTGTCCGCCGGCAACGACCAGCAACAGTCCGAGCACGAGCGCGCGGATCCGTCCGGTGCCGGCCTTGACTTCGCCCCAGAGACAGAGAGCGAGCGCCCCGATTCCCCACCATGTCAGCGGCACCACGGCGACCAGCCAATAATGGCGGAAAGGCCGGCCCGGGGCCAACACGCACACCACCGCCACGACGAACAGAGCGCCCGCGAATGCGAACGCCGCCGCGCCGCGCCGTCGGCCGGTCAGCCAAGCGACAACTCCGGAGAGAACCAGCGCCGCCTGGGTGGCCAGGAAGAGAATGAATTGGGTGCTGTGCCGCGTGAACTGCCAGAGACCTTCAAGCGTCGTGCCACCGACTTCGCCGCGATGCACATAAATCAGGCTCTGCAGGATGTAGCGGTCCCATGCCAGACCGACGAGGCCGTGGAAGGCGAAGAGAACGCCGAAGAGCAAGGTCGGCACGAGCGTGCAAAGACACAGCATGGCCGCTTGCTTCCACCGTTCGGCTCGGTCCGCACCGGGACGGAACGCGATCACTGCAAGCGCCCCGAGGATGAGGGTCGCACTGATCGGTCCGATCTGCAATTTAGCCCAAGGCGCGAGTCCCGTCACTAGTCACGCCGCGGCCAACCATCGCAGCGGACGGGGCGAGAGAAATGCGCGGGCTAGGCACCAAACGCTCGCAGCGAACAGGCAGACCGGCAGGTGCTCGGTCGTGTAGTGGAGAAAATCCTCGTCGCTGGTAGTCGCGTAGAAGAGCAGCAAGGGCATCACGCCCAGTCGCGCCCGCAGTTCCCCGACCCACAACCGCGCGCCAAGATAGGTGAAAAAGACCGTGCCGAACACCATCAGCAGCGCGGCACAGCGCACAGTGAAAAAATCGATCGTTCCGAGCAGCCAAGTCACCACCAGCGGAACATAGAAATTCAACGGTCCCGAGGTCGCACCGTCCACTGCGCGGAAAAAGAGGGGATCGCGGGCCAACGTGAGCACGCCGGCGACATGCTGGCTCTCATCCGGTCCGAAATCGTGCGCGCAGAGCAACCATGGCCACCGCCACGCCAGCAGGGTCGAGGCCAGCACGAACCCCGCCGCCAAGCCGTGTTTCCAGGATTCTCTCGGGCTTTTCTCCGTGCGGGCGGCATGCAGCGTCCACGCGATCAGCCAAAGGCTGACCGGAAGTGCGATAATCCAATAAAGATCGGGGCGCTGGTCGCACCAATCGAAGAAGGCCCGGAGCATGTAGGTGACCGCGCAAGATGGCGCGCCGCTGCGAACAAACGCCCACCCTTTCAGGTTTCAAGTCCTGACTGCGCACCCACCCGAATTAGGGAGGAGCATCGGTGCTGGCATGCTCTCGCATGCGGGGCATCAGCGACGCGACCCGGTTGGCGATGCCCGAGGTGATGAGTGTGCCCCGCCGTGAGTTGCAGTCATTACCGCGCCGTAAACGAGACCGGGCAGGTGCTCGGTCAACTTTACCGTCAGGGCAAGGGATTGGACCGGTTGATGCGGCTGATCGGTCCGACGGTGATCACGCGCCCTTGGGTCGGGATTTCCATGCCTCGACGATCTGGCGGATCGTTTCCTCGAGGCTGACGCTGATGTCCCACGACGGGTAGTGCGCGCGCATCTTCCGCAGGTCGGAGTAATAGCAGATGTGGTCGCCGATGCGGTTCTGGTCGACGTAGGTGTAGACCTGCTTCCGGCCGGAGAATTTCTCCGCGATGGCGAAAGCCTCGAGGATGGAGCAGGAGTTGTCCTTGCCGCCGCCGAGGTTGTAGACCTCGCCGGCGCGCGGCGCAGCGATGAACGCGGCCATGAAGCGCGCGACGTCGAGCGAGTGGATGTTGTCGCGCACCTGCTTGCCCTTGTAGCCGAAGACGCGGTATTCGCGGCCCTCGAGGTTGCACTTCACGAGGTAGCTGAGGAAGCCGTGCAGTTCCACGCCGCTGTGGTTCGGGCCGGTGAGGCAGCCGCCGCGCAGGGCGCAGGTCGGCATATTGAAGTAGCGGCCGTATTCCTGCACCATGATGTCGGCGGCGACCTTCGACGCGCCGAAGAGCGAATGCTTCGACTGGTCGATGGTGAAGGTCTCCGCGATGCCGTGCTCGTAGGCGGGGTCGGCGTAATCCCAACGGGTCTCGAGCTCGGCGAGTTTGATGAGGTTGGGCGCGTCGCCGTAGACCTTGTTCGTGCTCATGTGCACGAAGGGCGATTCGGGGCAGGCCTGGCGCGCGGCCTCGAGGAGGTTGAGCGTGCCGACGGCGTTGGTGTCGAAGTCGTCGAAGGGGATCGCCGCGGCGCGGTCGTGCGAGGGTTGGGCGGCGGTGTGGACGATGACCGTCGGCTTGAGCTGCTTGACCAGCGCGAGGACGCCGGCGCGGTCGCGGATGTCGAGCTCGTGGTGTTGGAAGCCCTTGAGCTGGGCGGCGAGGCGCTGCTGGTTCCAACGGGTGTCACCCTGCGGGCCGAAGAAGACGGCGCGCTGGTTGTTGTCGACGCCGTGCACGGTGTAGCCCTGCGCGGCGAAATAAACACACACCTCGGAGCCGATCAGGCCCGAGGAACCGGTGACGAGGATGGACTTCGACATGGTGAAAGAGAGAGCGGATATCCATACGTCCATGGTCGACGCTGGCCAGCCGAAAGCCCGTCCGACTCCGCCTCAAGTTATCCGCCGACTCCGCCACCCGACCAGAACGGCGGCCAATCCGGCTGCGAGGGCAAGGCCGAGCAGTGTCCGGCGGGCATCGCTGGAACGCTCCGCCGCCCAAGCGGCGTTGCGTTCCACGGCTGACTCTTCGGCTTGGCCAATGATAGGAGGCGCGACCGCCAGCCAGCCTTCTTCACCGTCGCGGCCGTCTGTGAGCACCAATCGTGCCGCAGCTCCCTTGTGCGCACGGAGGTCGAGCACCCAGAAGTCGATATCGCGGGGATTTTTTCCTGAATAGTCGACGCGGGCGGCGACCTTGTTGTCGGTCGCCTCGATCACGACCGCGAGCGAGTTGCCCGTGCTTGATGGAAATCCCGCCACTGGAACCACGAGCCAGTCGTGGGACACGGTGAATGGGGCGCTGGTGATCACGCCGCGAAAGCCCGGTCCGTCGAGATGGGATCCGTAGAAGAGATTGCGCAAACCCTCGGGAGTAAGGCCGGCGGCACCGGTGATGCGATCGGCCGCGAACTCCGACTCCGACACGAAGGCGAAGCTCGGCTCAATCACGGCTGGTGCTGGATACACGAGATGCTCCCAGCGCCGCTGCCGATCCCACTCCCATGGACGCGGCCAGAGGAAAAGCGCCAAGGCGGAGGCCGTTGCGAGTCCACCGAGTGCCAACGCCGCGCCGTGGTCCAACGGAGGCAAGTCGCGACGGGCTGTATTTCGTGACAGCACTGCAGCGCCTGCGCGACTGGCAAAGAGGAGGATGAATCCTCCGGCCATCCACCACTGCCAAGTGGCGGCAAGCGCACGTCCCCAGCCAGATCCCGTCGCACCGGGAGAGCGTGCGCTTTCTGGCAACAAGGCGGAGAATCCCGGTTGATCAAGCAGTGCTGCGACCGCGGCCGGATCGGGATAGAGCAACGCGCGCACTTCCGGGCGTGCGAGCGTGGCGATGTCACGCTCGGCAAGGTAGGATTGCACCGCCTCGCGGCGAAGCGCGGCCCGGCCGCCGCTGTGTTCATGGAAATATGCCGCATGACCGACGGTGTTCACGCGGTGCAAGCCGTAGCCGACGAAAGCCAGCCAGAGTGCGAGCGCGATCGCGCCCAGCGGTCGCGCCACGCGCGCTGCATCGAGCAGGCGCCACGCCGCCGCAGCATTGGCCATGACGCCGACCGCAAAGAGGTCGCTGTAACGCGAGACGAAATCCATGCCGTCGGTCCCGCGAGCGTAGGCCAGCCCCGCGGCCTGCGCCACTGACGATAGGCCGAGCACGAGCAGGACCCGGTCGAAGCTCGTGCCGGCACCATGCCGGAGCCGCAGTGCCAGCCAGGCGAGGGGAAGATACATCACGATGGCCGCGCTTGATCCCGCGACCGGCCATCCAAGTTGATGCAGCCAAGCGTGCAGCACTTCGCGCACTCCCCGGTCGGGCCAAGCCAGTGCACCTTCGATCGGCTGGCTGCGAATAGCCAAGACCATCAACACCAGCCCCGTGACCGCGAGGAGAAGGGGCGCTACCCAAGCGATGCGCTCGCGCCGGGCGAAGCAGAATGTCACCGCTGCGAGCAGGAGCGGAGCGATCCAAAAGCTGCCGAGCGTGAAGAGCCCCGCTGCGCCCGCGGCCTGCGCGAGCCACCAACGCCGCGACCCCGCGGGTTCCTCAAGAGCGCCCCGCACGAAGACGAACAGCAGCAGCAGCGCGAGTGGGAATTGGGACTGGAATCCCCAAGTGATGTTTTCCCACGCGTGTGGAAGACCCGCCAGCGCGAGACCGAGCAGACCAAGCAGCCAGCCGCCCCACGGTGAGACCTGCCGGCGCAGCCATCCGAAAAGCAGGGCCGACCACATCGCATGGAAGGCGGCGTTTACCGTCATCTGCAGTTTCGGGTCCCAGGTGCCGAGCAGCGCGCCTTGCCCCCAAGCGAGCAGTCGGGTCCAGACCGGAATATGCTCATGATGCGGGGCGAACAGTGTCGCGAAAGAGAACGAGCCATTGAGCCAAGGGCCGAGCACCTGCTGCCCCTCGATTTTCCATTGGTCGAGGAAAGGCACGTCGCCGCCATGGAGATGGATCTCACGCAACCGCGCCGCCCAGACAAGCAGACCGAACCCACACATCCAAGGCGCCTCCGGGTGGCGTTGGAACCACGCGCGGACCGCGGCGAGACACCTTCCGGCCGTCCCGCGCCAAGCGGTCGAGGCATCGATCGTCATCAGCAGGGCGAAGAGCAAAAGCAACGGGAACGCGGGCGCATAGGCGGCAGGGTAGAAATTGGGGAACGAGGTCGCGTGAACGAGGATGTTCAACGCCAGTTCAGCCACGCCGCCTCCCCAGGCGGCCACGGCGCCGACAAAGGGCAATGTCACCCGTCGCGCGCGCAGCAGTTGGATGAGGCGCACAAGGGCGACCGCATGGGCCGCCACGATGAACCAAGCTAGGATCGGACCGAGGGTGCGGCCCGTCGCGCGGAGCGCGCCGAGTTTCCGTTGGTCGAGGGCGCGTTGCGCGGGCAACTCGATATGAGTAGCGCGTAGCGAAGGACTGATCCGCTCGTGGGTGAGGTCACGGAAGATCCGCACTTCATCATCCGTGCCGATACTGAAGGGTGGGTTCGGCTCGAAACGCCGAAAGTCGAAGACACCGCGAACATAAACGGGCAGATGGTCACGAATCGCCTGCGTGTAGGCCGGATGCCAGACGGGAAAGAAGCCGGAGCGCGGCGATCCGGCGGGGAGACGACCATCATCGCAGGCGCGATTCACCTCGTCAGCGATGCGGCGGTAGAAGGCCAGCGCTTCGGCCGCGTTGCCCGCGTGACCAGCAGCGGCGACCGCGTCACGGATCGCCCACATGAACCAGCCGCTGCCGATCTGGCGCTCCTCGGGCCGGAAATCTTCCTTGTTGGACCAATGATCGCCGATCGGCCCTTCGAGATGCGGGCGCAACTCGGCCAAGGCGGGGCTCACGGCGTAGGCGGCCTCGCGCGCCTCGCGGGTGATGGCGACATACGGCAGGGTTGGGCCGACCCGGATGCGGGCGAGCGCGCCGTAGGCATCGCGGAAATCGCGGGCGTGAAACTCCGTCGGCCCGAACCAGCCGTAATGGCGCAGATTGAGCGTCGCCACCGTGAGCATCGGTGCTGCGGCGGCGAGGCCGGCCGCAAGCAGCAAGCCCAGTGCGGCGCGACGTTCCCCAGCCGGGCCGGTCACTGCCGGAGCAAAGGCTGCGACGGTGAGCAGGCCCGTCATCCCGAGGATCCAGATGCCCTCTTCTCGCGTGATCCAAAACAAACCCAGGGCCAGACCGGCCGTCAGCGCCCAAGGCAGTCGGTCGCGGAAGGACCGGCCGTGGCGCAGCGCGAGAGCCAGCAAGGCGCCCGCGACGACGAGTGCGAACGGCGTGGTGAGGTGTTGCCGCAGCACGCGCGTCATGTGTTCGCCCTCGTAGGTGAGCGGATTCCAGAGCAGGGTTGCAAACACGAGCAGCCGCGCCCAGCCGGCGATGGCCAGCGGCGCGAGTGCGCGCACGACCAAGGCGCAGGCGCCGACGTAGATCAGTTGCTCGGTCAGCCGCAGTGGGATTCCGAGGTAATGGTTGGCGGCGATGAAGGCCGAATACACCGGCCCCTTGGCGAGGGTCAGGTGATCATAAGGCCCGAGCCACTGGCCCTCGGCGATGAAGCGTGCGAGACGGAGAAAGAGTTGCTCGTCATGGACGGCGTTGCCGATCGCATAGAGTGGCTGGGCGCGCAGAAGCGAGAGTTTGAGCGCGGCGAGTGCGCAGGCGCACCAAATCCACCCGTTCCGCCGGACGGCATCGAGTGCGCGCGAGGGCTGCCCGGGAGTGCTCACGTCACTCGATCTCGATGCCGGTCCACGCGGTCCAGTCCCATGAGAAATTGCCCTTCGGGCCAGGATTGACGCGCAGGAACAGGCGTCCGCCGGGCTGCGACGGGATGGCGACGTCGAAGTGATGCAGACCGCGGTCTTTGACTTGCTTCACGGGATCGAGGTAGCGACGGAAGAGCTCGATGCGGTCCGCGCCGTTGGACCAGAGGACTTGGAATTCGGCCCCGTCGGTATTGCCGCCATCGGTGTAGGTGCCGACGAGCATGCCAAACGAACCGCGGGCGCGGTGGGCGCCGTCGCGCAGGTTGAAGGTCATCTCACTGCGTGCGTGAAGCACCATGACAGGTTCCTCATCGATCACCGCGGCGGAGACTGGAGACTGCGATTCGTAGGTGATCGGGGTCGACTTGAACATATGGAAGCGGAGTTTTTCCGCTTCCAGGAAGTAATTCTCGCCGTTCGGGCTGGTGCGCGCCTCGCTGAGTCGCACGCGTGCGCTGGGTGCGAGGTAGCGGCGGTCCTCTTCGGCGACAAGGAGGGTGGCGGTGGCGGCGTGGCGCTCAGGTTTGCCACCGGTGAACTGCATGAAACCGACGGTGTCCTCGATCATCGGATTGACGATGAAGCCTGCGCGCGCGAGCGGGAGCGGCAGGCGGTATGAGGTGGTGTTGCCGGCAGTGTCCTTCAGCGCGAGGCGGACGATGGGCGGCTTGTAGAAGAAGTCACGGACGCGACCGAGCAGTGTGCGGGGCAGATCGATTTCGATCCAGAGCGGCGAGGTGCCGTGCGCGGTGAGGTCGAGGGGCCGGCCCACTTCCAGTTCGATTTCGCGCCGGGGGCGCGGGGCGATGGTGGTGAAGTCGAATTCACCCGGCAGGCGCCGCCAGAGCTGGAATCCCTTCTCACTGTGGACGTATTCGTAGCGGTGGATGAAGATGTAGAGGGCGCGCGCGTCATCGAGCATCGCGTAACGGTCGTCGATCGTCTCGAGGCGGAAGAGGAGGAAGTCGGGTGCGCGGTCGGAGGCCAGGTAATCGGCGTTGAGTTGCTGCAGCCGGGGGGTGTAGGCGGAGTAACTTTGAAGCACCGGACGAGGGCGGTAGTTCAGGCGGTTGAATATCGCGACGGCTTGGAGATAGCCCAACACATCGACCGTCGATTCGCCGACCACGGCTTTGGTTTTCGGGAGGTCATATCCGGTGCGCTCCGCCCTGAGGCGATCGCGATAAGACGCGTAATAGCGGTCGAAGTGCACGGTGTTGTAGACGTTGGCGTAGATCTTCTCCTGCAGAAGACCGAACGCGAAACGCACGGGGCCGGGGAGGGCCTCGTGAATGCCGAGCACGGAGAGCACACCCGCAGGCACGAGCAGTGCGCGCTGCCAGACGCGGAAACGGAGCGGTTCGTCGAGCAGCGCGGGAAATGCCGTGATGGGCAGCAGGGCGCAGATGAAGAACCCGATCATGTGCCCGTCGGCGCGCACGAAACCGTGTTTCCAATTCAGATAGAGGAAGGCACCGAGAATCAGGCAGCCGGCCAAGGCGCGCGGCCGGTCGGCGTGACCGAGCAAGTGGAATCCGGCATAAGCGACCAGCAGCACGAACACGACAATGCCCATGCCGAGCGCGGTGCCGGAGCCGACCAACCCCATCGTCTGTTCGTAGCCCTGGCTGATCTCAAGGGAGTTGATCAGGTAGGCGGGCAGGTTCAGCACGCTTTGGCCGCACAGGGTCCACAAGAGGAGAAAGGAGCCGGCGAACCACCCGATTTTCCATGCGGCCTCGTCCGGTCTGCGCCGCTGCCAATCGAGCAGCGCAGCGATCCCGACCATGAAGGCCGCGAGCATCAGGTTCGTGAACTTGATCACGGCCAGCACTCCGAGCAGCACCAGCAGCGCTGCGTGCCAGACGCGGCGGGACTGGCCGGCATCACGGACGAACTCGAAGCCAATCAACGCCATCACCACCATCAGCAGCGAGTCGACGTAACCGACGCCTAGAAGGATGGTCGTGCCCCAGTAAAACGCCCGCGCGTAACCGGTCAGGCGCAGGCCTTGGCGGTAAATCAGCAATGCAAAAGCCAGCGAACTGGCCGCCTGCCAGAGCACGAAGGGCCAGAAGGTCACTCCCGAATAGGTGTTGCCCATCAAAAAGCCGAGCGGGCCGTAGGTGAACACGAGGTCGCGTCCGAATTGCCAGCCATCCACCAAGCCCTGCGTCAGCGCCATGCGCCAGGAGGGATCGAGTTCAGCCACCGGGAAGTGCGGGTAGGTGAAGATCGCAAGGAACAGCAGCACGAAGAACAGCCCGCGCGCAGCGCGGTCGGCTCGGGTCGGGGATGAGGCGACGGGAACGGGTTCCATGAAGTCCTAACGGATGCCGGGCCGGAACGAACTCGTCTAGTGGGAAGTTTCCAGCCGCAGATCGCTCCAATAGCTCCAATCCGTCGCCGCACTGCCAGACGGTCCCGCGGTGATCACCAGAGCCAGGCGTGCTCCCGGGGCGGGCAGGCCGGTCAGGTCGAGGTCGAGGGATTGCACGCCACGGTCGGTTTCACGGTGGAGTGGATCAAGCTCGCGCTGGAAAAGCACGCGAGGTGGGCGGTCCGGAACGAGGAGTTCGATGCGGAATTCCGCGCCATCAGTCGGCGCCGCGATGCCGGGTGCATAAGCAGCGGTCCGCAGGCCGAACCCGCCGCGCAGGCGGGTCACGTTCTCAGGCAGCGCGTAGGTCAGGCGCGAAGGCGCATGGACGAAAAACTCAAGACGGCCCTCGTTCAGCCCGGCGTCCGCGCCGAACGGCGCTTCGATCGCCTGCGGCGTGATCGGCTCTGTCGCGCGCGGCAAGGCGAACGGCGCCAGTTTCTCGGGCCGGAGAAATTCCTCGGTCACATGC
>CAYYVB010000002.1:12453-38838 GCA_964475035.1 uncultured Opitutaceae bacterium
ACTCATGACGCCCGAGTCCCAGTCGGTCGAAGGGCAGGCGGAACTCCATCCGGGCCCATTCCGTCGCGGCGAAGGTGGCTCCCGCGGCCACCTCGCCGTTCACCAGCAGCTCCAGCCGGCGCAAGCGCCCGTTGGCACTGCGGCCTTGGACGGTGATCAGGGCTGCCGCAGGAGGCGTCATGTCCGGGCCTTGCCAGGTCGGTGCGTCGAGTTCCGCCGGCTCCGCACCGTCGAGCACGATCGAGGAGCGTCGCGCCGCGTCGCGCCGCAGGTAGAGATCGAAACCTGTTCCCTGCCATTCTCCCGGCACCAGGCGGACGTAGTTCGCCGCCACGAAGTCCCGCAGCGCGGGGAAGCGATCGAGCGGATATTTTTGCCAGGAGCGATTCGGTCCGGCGCTGCAGTCGATCAGGAACAACGGTTGGGTCTGCGCGAGATCCGAGAGCAGTGTTGTCATCGCTCCAGGGACAATCGCGTAGGCGGTGTCACGTTCGGGCGCGGTGTTTGTCCATGGCACCAAACCCGTCAGAAACGAGCCGTAGAGAAAACGGGAAGCGGGCGCGCGGTCGGCGAAGAGGTGGAATTCAGGATGAAAACCCCAGACGAAAATGCGGTCATCCGGCGCGGAGTTGGCGCGCACGAATTGCGCCACGCGGTGGGAGACATCGGTCGGCAAGGTGCGCCCGCGCGCGAGGCGGGCGGAGTTCCCGACCGTCAAAATGACGGCCAGAACAACCACGACCGAAATCCCGCGGGCCAGGGGCGAGCGGCGCGGCGGAGCGAGTGCGATCTCACCGAGACGGGCGAGCAACCATCCGGCGAGCAGGCAGAGCGGCGGCAGGGCCTGGAGAAAATAGTGGTCGAACGCCCGGCCGCCCGACAGGGCTGCAGCGGTGGCAGTGGCCGACCATGCCACCGCATAGAGTAGGAACGGCTCCTCGCGGCGCTCGCGTGCATCCGGTGTCCGCTGGACGAGTTGCGCCGCCGCCAGCGGCAGCGCCAAGAGCAGTGCGGCGAGCACCAGCGGTGCCCCGTGGAGGAAGAGGCGTGTGAAATGGGCGAGACCGAACATCCGGTCCGCCGTGGAAATTTCCGGCCCGTAAACAGCGAGATTGTAAGTCCACGTGTAGTAGACCGCATCACCGAGTGCCCCGTGGGCGGCGAAATAAGCCGCCGCGACGAGCACCGGGATCGCAAAACCCGCGACGACGCATGCCAGCCGCACTGCGAGGCCGCGACGCTCCTCGGGCCGGCGCCATGCCAGGTGCAGCAGCGCCAGCACGGGCACGGCGGCATCGAGCAACGCCGGCTGCTTGGAAAGGAAGGCGAGACCCAGCGCTCCGCCTGTCGCGCAGAGCCGTCTCGCGCTAGGTTGCGACCCGCCTCGCGCGAAGATTGCCGCGGCCAGCGCCGTGAAAAACCCGAGCGTCCACTCGGTGTTGAAGGCATTGGCATCCCCGACATAGGGCAGACAGGTGGCGAGTGTGACGAAGAGCCCTGCGGCCCAGATCCCGGCTTGGCCGGGAATCCAAGCCCGCGCCGCCAGCCAGACCAGCCAAGCCGTGCCTGCGACGAGCAGCGCCACCACGACATGAAGCGCGAACAGGTTGTTTTGCCCGGCGATCGCATACACCGCGGCCACGAGGTAATAGGTCAGCGGCGTGCGTTGGTCGATGGCGTCGCGATACAGGACGCCGCCATCAAGCAGCGTGTGCGCCGCGGCAGAATGGATCGCCTCATCGAGATTCCAGACGGCGAAACCAAGTCCCGGCCAGCGCAGCCAGAGCGCTGCGACGGCAAGAAGGACAAAGCCGAGGAGAGGCAGGGCGCGATTTCGCATCAGTTCGTTCGCGTGGATCGGAGCTTATGCACGGTGTGCTGCTTTCAGTCGCTGCGCGGAGGCGGATCGAGCCGCAGGTCGTTCCAGAATGTGTGATTGAAGGCGTTGTTGCGTGGATTGGCCGGGCGGGTCACGAGTTGCAATTCCCCCGGGCCATCCATGGCGGGCAGATCGACCGTGAAATGGCGCTTTTGCCGGTCGGCGAGGTTATCAGCCGGGCGGAGGGTTTGTTGCCAAAGGCTGCGGAACTCACCACCCGCCGGCTTGAAGCGCACTTCGAAAACCGCCCCTTCGCTTTTCCCTGAGCCCGTCCAACTCGTCTCCAGGAGCCCGAATTCGCCCTGCAATCGTCCACCGGAGGCCGGCACGGCGTAGGTGATCTCCGTCGGGGCGTGGGCGAGAGTTACCTGATGCTGACCTTGACCCACCCGAGTGATGCCGAAGGGCGCCTCAAGCCGCAGGGCCGACAACCATCCTGTGGCTGTCCGCACCGCCAGTCCGTTGCGCTGGGCCTTCAGGTTTTTCCAATAGGACCAATCAAAGGCCGGGTTGCTCAAAGGCCCGGCGGTCATCACGAGCAGCAAGCGTCCGCGTTGAAATGGTGGCAGCGTCAGCCGGTTGGTTTGGACGCCTTGGTCCACGCCCTCAGTGACCGGTCGCAGTTCCCGCCGGAAGAGCTGGGTCTGCCGGCCCTCCTGATCTTCGAACAGGATCAAGACATCGACCCCGTCCGTGCGCTGGCCGGTCGTGCGTTGGTAAGCTTCTGACGCGATGCCGTATGAAAACTCGAATTCGCTCATTTCCGGCGGACGCTCGTAGACCAGTTTCGAAGGCGCATGCGCGAGCCAATAACCATCGTCTTCTCGGAAGCCGACATGATCCGAGTCGATCGTGCCCGCTTCTGCTGGCTCGAGGCGCGTGCCGTCGTCGAATTCAATCGGAGGTCCCAGCGGGCCGCGCAAGGCGGGGGCGGTGTCGCCGAGCTCCAGCGTGGCGTCGACTGCAAGTGCCGCATTTGAGGTCGTGACGATGGCGCGCATCGCATGGCGGCCGGGTGGGAGGTCGGCGGCGGGCAGCGCGAAAATGACGGAGGTCGTGGTTTGGCCCGGACTCTCCAGCCGGCGGTAAGGCCGACCATCGAGCAGCAAGTCGATGGCGAGCGCACCTGCCGGGAAGCGGACTTCCACCCGCCGTGCGGCGCCCGGTTCCACCGGAAGGGTCTGGAGGTTCAAGCCGCCGTCTTGGCGCAGGTTCGTCGTCACCTCTCGCGGGGAGGCCAGGCGTTTGAACAACGAGTATCCAATGGCCTTGAACGTCTCTGAATCCAGCTCGGCATAGTCGCTCTCGACGATGCTCCAGAGACGCTCCTGCTTGCGCAGAGGATATTTCATGAAGCCACGCACGAGGCGCGTATCGACGATGATTTCCGGACGGCGCGCCTCGAAGTCGGACCAGAAAGCATCCCAGGCACCGGGCACGATGGCGTAGTCGGTGTTCTTCAGCGGATCGAGGTTGGTCCAAGGGATCATGCCCGTGAGATACACCGCATAGACGAACCGGGTGTTGGGCAGTCGCTCGGCGAAGACATGCAGCTCCGGCACGTAGCCCCAGATGAACATGCGATCCTCCGGTCGAGTGACTTCGCGGATCAAGGCGCCGATTTTTTCCGCCGCTGGATCGTCCGCCTCAAGTCGGAACGATCGCGGGATGGCGACGAGCGCGATGCTCAGCGGCACGGCCGCCAGTGCCGCCGAGAGCATCCGCCGTCGCCCTGCGGTCCACGGCGCGGCACGATCGAGGAGCCGCGTCGTGATCCAACCGCAGCCGAGCGCGAGCCCGGGCATCGTCTGAATGGTGTAGTGGCCGAAGTCGCGTCCGCTGAGCATCGTCGAGGCCAGTCCGCTGGCGGCCCAGCCCAGCACCAGCCATTCGGGCAAGGCAAAGTTTGCGTCACGACGGAACAGCGGGGGCACAGCACGGACCAGCAGCCAGATCGCGGCCGCGCCACCGAGCAGGAGCGCGAGCGGGGCGCTTTCCCATAGTTGCACGAAAGGCACCCGGATCGCCCAGAGGCGCTGCGCTAGCGGCACCTCCGGCACGTAGAGCTTGGTGTTGTAGTCCCACGCATAGCGCAGGAAATCGTCCCACGCATCGTTGGCCGAAAAATAAGCCCAGGTCGCGGTCAGGATCAGCACCCAGCCGGCAAGCAAACCGCCGGCCACGATCAGAATCGGCTGTTTCCGCATCGGCGAGTTCAGCGCCACTAAGGCACACAGCACCAGGCACGCCCCCCAGTCGAGCAGGCCCGGTTGCTTCGCCAGTGTCGAGAGGCCAAAGAGCAATCCCGCCGCCAATGCCCAAGCCGTCGCGCCGCCGCGCAGCGCCCGGATGAAGGCCCACATGCCCCAGGCAGAGAAAAAAACCAGAAACCAACCCGTGTGTGCGGCCATGACGTCAACCGGCCCCGGCATGACGAAGCCGAGGAGCAGGAAATAAACCGCTCCCCAAGCACCGGTCTTCGCGTCACCCGCTGCACTCAGGCTGCGCCAGATTCCGATGGCCGTCAGGCCGACCAGTGCGGCCAGCACGAGGTGCACGGCCCGCATGTTCCAGTCGCCAGCCACGGCCAGCACCCCGGCCTTCAGATACGGCACGAGTGGCGTCCGGTTGTCCGCTGCGTCCCGATAGAGCACGCCGCCATGCCGCACGATTTCCGCCATCGTCAGCGTCGAACCCTCGTCCAAGTTCCAGACCTTCCGTTCGAGGCCCGGCCAGCGCAGCGCAAACGACGTCGCCAGCAGGGCGGCGGCAAAGAGCCAGGCGGAAAGCGGGCGGACGAAAGCTGTCATGGCGCACACACAGGAAATTGCATCGGTGCGCAGGCTGGCAAGCGCTCACCGACGCACCTCAGGTCAGGATGATTTTCTCCTCGCTCGCCCCGAACCTGGGCTGCGCCCCGTCTCACGACGGCTGCTTACTCGTGCGTCAGCCACGCCTCGCGGGCGAGGTCGGCGTGCCCTGGGAGCACCTTCACCGAATCGCACTGGCGGAGAATGCGCGAATACGCCGCCCGGGTGAGGGTCTTGCCGCTGCGCTCCTTCGCGAGACAGGTCTGCATCATCCGCACGAGCGCCGCGACATCGCCCGGCGGCACAAGGTAGCCGTCCTGCCTCTGTCCGATCAGGTCCACGATGCCGTGGACGTCCGTCGAGACGATCGGGGTCTCGAACGCCATCGCCTCCATCACCACGCGAGGAAAAGATTCCTCATAGCTCGTGCAGACGAACATATCCGCCGCGACGAAATGCTCGAACACCGCACGCGTCTCCGGCACGAGGGTGACGTTCTTCGGCCCCAAGCGGGCGAGGTCGCGTTGCAGCAGATCGAGAAAGATGCCGGGCCGGGCCCCGATCATGAGGAAGCGCACGGGAAGGCGCTGGTGGTTGTTGAAGTTGAACGCATCGATCGCGCGCAGGAACAGGTGCTGGCCTTTGCGCTCACAGACCGTCCCGATGTTGGCGATGACGATCTCGTCCTCGGCGAAACCGAGCTTGCGCCGCATCTCGGCACGGGGATGGGTGGCGCGGAAAGCGGCAATCTCGTCGAGCTGGATCCAACTCGACACCGTCCGATGGTTGCCGCGATCGGTGTCGGCATAGTAACGCCGCGTCGCTTCACACAGGAAAAGGGTGCGGGTGGCCGATCCCAGGGCTTCGTGCACGAGGCGGTGGAGAGACAGTTCGAGCTTCGGCTCGAAGAAACGGAACACCGAAGTGCTCTCGTGAATGTAGAAAAGCGAGGGCTTGCCCGCGCGCCGCGCCATCAGCACTCCCCAGAAGCTGACGAGGGTGTTGCAGACGACGAGGTCGATGCGGTCCCAGTCATCGATCCGATGCGCGAGGTCCTGCATGCGGCCGTGAAAGGTCTCCTCGTCCGGAGAGGCGTAGAGTGCGCCGGCATCGGCGACCACGATGTGTGCGCCGAGCGCCTCGTAGGCGGCGCGAAGCGGACCGTCCTGCCCGGCGAACACCTCGATCTCCCAGCCGACCGTGCGGACCATCCACGTCGCGTATTCGAGCAGGAACAACGGCGCGCCCTCGAGATTGAGATTGTGCGTCAGCAACAGCAGGCGCAAGCGGCCGGCCCGTTCCGGCCGGGCGCACACGGCGCCGCGGCAGCGCACGATCGAGCCATCCAGCTCCCAGTGCCGGCTGAAATAAGGGTCGCGGTAGGAAGGATAGCGCCGCAACCACGCGATGTGCTCGTCGGCGTCGAAGGTCACGCCGCGCGTCGCACTGCCCCAATGCATGAGTTTCGCCTGCGGCGTGTAGAGCACGCGGTATCCGGCCGCTCGCACTCGGAGGCAGTAGTCCACGTCGTTGTAGGCGACGCCGAAGGCGGTCTCGTCGAATCCGCCCAGCTGGCGGTAGAGGCTGGCGCGTGTCAGCAGGCAGGCACCGGTGACGGCCGAGACTTCGCGCACGGCCGCGTGCCAGGCGAGATCCACTTCGTGCTCCGGCATCTTGGCGAAAGGGGTGTCGGCCAGCCCGCCGTGTGGACCGATCACGATGCCGGTGTGATTGAGGGTCTTGTCGGGAAAGACGAGCTTCGCTCCCACCACGCCCACGTCGTCCTGCGTGAACCACCCGGTCATCTCCTCCAACCAGCCGCGCTCGAGGGCGTTGACATCGTTGTTGAGGTGGAGAACGAGCGGTGTGTCGATGTGCGGCAGCGCGGCGTTGACGAGACGGGAGTAGTTGAACGGTGCCTGCGGGTCCGGCGCGCGGACGACGACGCATTGCAAGTCGCGGCGGCGCTCGATGCGGGCGAGATAGCGCACCACATCGGCGTCGCGCGAGGCGTCGTCCACGATGACGAGCTTGGCATAGCGCCAATCCACGGTCTCATCCAGCAGCTCCACGCATTCCTGCAGCAGGTGAAGCCGGTCGCGTGACGGGATGACGATCGTGACCGCGTGGCGGGGCAGCAGGCGTGAGTGCCAACGGAGTTGGTGGAAGCGTATGCGCCGGTGGTGGCCGGATTCGGGCAGGAAAGGTTCTGCGTCCCAGGCGCGGCGGCGTGCAGCCTCGGCGAGCGCGGCGCGGGCCTGTTCGTAAGAAGCATCGGCAAGATCGGTCTCGCGCGGGGCGCCAGCCCACGCGTGGTGACCGATCACTGGCAGGTGCGCGACCTGCGCGGAGGAAAGACGGTCGCCGACGCGCAGCAGCAGATCATACCAAGGCACCCGGTCGTAGCTTTCGCGGAAGGAGCCGGCCTCGAGAAACCGGGCCTGACGGACAAAGGTCAGCTGCCCCGGAAATAGTCCGGAGAGAGAGAAAGCCGGACTCCATGCGGGTTTGAACACCGGATCGCTTCGCCGGCCCGCGTCGTCCATCCTGTCCTCGTCGGTGTAGATGAGTTCCAGCGCCGGGTCGCTGGCGATCCGTTCGGCGATTTCGATCAATGCGTCGGGGGGCAGGCGGGAATGACCGGGCAGCAGGGCGACCCAGTCTCCGGCGGCTTGGTGGGCCGCGGCGTTGAGTGCACGGATGAAATCCTTCTCCCCGGCGCAGCTCTCTTGCCGGCAACGCGCGTCACCTGTCGCCGGTGCCGGGCTGCCGATGAACCAGAGCTGCCAATGGGGGTAAAGTTGGGCGCGCAGCGAATCGGTGAGGGCAGTGAGTTGGGCCTGCGTGCATCCCCGCGGATCCACAAGCAGGGTCAGGCGAGGGCCGGCATCTCCGAGCCGCGCCACCGCGCCCGTGAGCGCCTCGCGCACACGCGGGGCCAGACGGTTGGTGTGTTGCCAAGCCGCATACGGATCAGCCGGTTCGGCCAAGGGCAATCGCTCCGGAGCTTCGCGGCGGAACATCCGGTAGGCGTCGGTCAAGGCCCGCCAGCGGGCGGCGACCGGGCCCAGGCGGATGCGCCGGCGGCGGCAAGCGCTCCAAAAAGCCCGGGCGCAGGTGAGAAATTCGGCGCGGCTGAAGGCTGGAAGCGGCCGCTCCCAGACGTGGCAGGCCCGCGGATAAAACCGCCGGGCGAAGACGAGGTGACGGGTGCCGTCTTCCAACTCCGCCCAGAGCTTGATTATGGCCGGGCCGGGCGTGTTCTCGTCGATGTCGAGCATCCCGAAGTATTGCGAGCGGCCCGCGTGCGGGTGGTCGGGAAACAGTTCCGCCGCCTCGCGTCGCTCGCGCTCGCCGTAGTCGAGCTCGTTCTCCACCAGCGGATGAGTGCTGCCGATCAGGCGCGCAATCCGTTGCGTCGCGTGCACGATCCAGCCTTCGACCCGGACCTTCCCGAATTGGGTGCCGCCGATCAGCTCCGGTCGCTCCAGCGCGCCGAAGAACGGCGGATTCGGCAGGGTGTCGAGCGGCACGGCCGCCGCCTCCAAGGCCAGCTCATCCGCGAGGCGCGCGAGATCGCCGCCCGGCCGGGCTCGCCGCTCCTGCAGCAAGCGGCGGATCTGTTCGGGCAGCACACCGAGCCGGCAGCGCGCAATGGTGTTCTGCCCGCGCACAACCTTGATGCCGGTGCGCCAGATCTCGACCCAGTTGTGGCCGGCATCAAGCAGCTCGATCCGCAGCAGCTTGGCGCCGCGAGGCGGCTGCACACGCAGCGCGAATCCGGCGTGGGGCAGGCCTGCATAGCCGCGGTGCTGACGCTCGATTTCCGGGCGCGGCAGGCCGAGCACACCCATGTGCGGCACGCCTTCGATCACGGCGCGGATGTCGGAGAACACCGCGCCGACTTTCGAAATGAACCAGCCGCTGATCCAGACCGGCTCGCCGGTGAAGACCCAGTCGTTGGGCTCCTCGACATCGAAGATATAGCTGGCGTTTTCGTTCACGGGCGGGCGGCGATTCAGGGGTGACGGCGTGGGGAGCGCAAGCTCGCGCCCGCCGTCAGCGGGCGACCACGCCTTCGAGCAGGCGTTGCCAACGGTTCCATGCCGGCTCGGCGGGGTGATGCCCGGCGGCCAGCCGTTGCGCCGCTTCCGCGCGACGCTGCGCCGCGGCTGGCTGCGTGGCCAGCGCCAGCAAGGCATGCGCCAGCGCCAGCGGTTGATTCGGCGGCACCACGTCCAGCTCGCCCCGGCGGAAACTCTCCGCGAGCACCTTGTCGGCGGTCGTGATCACCGGCACTCCGGCCCGGGCGGCGCGAAGCAACGCGCGGCGCGGGTGACGGGAGAAAGCTGGGCAAACCACCGCAGCGACGCGCGTGGTGCCGCTGATGTCGGTGGTGATCTTCCAGCCGGCCCATTTCTCCGGATGGCGTGACGCGAGCAACTGCTCGGCTTGGCGCAGCACGTGAGCGCCGTGCGACGGATCGGACTCGATCGGAGCGAACACGGTGCATGAGGCCCGATCGGGCGTCAGCTCCTCGTCTCCGGGCCAGATCAGCCGATCGACGGGATCGACGAACACCGGCAGCCGCAGCTCGCAGGCGATTTCAGCGGCCCAAGTCTGATCGGAGTCGAACAGTGCCACAGCATCGAGATGGCCCCACCAGATCTGGCGTCGCACTCCCGTCCTTTGTGCGGAACCGGAAGCGGCAAAATAGGCGGCGACATCGATGAGTTGCACCGGGCAACCCGCCGCCTCCAGCCGGGCGCGCATCGGACCGTCCTCGGTCGCGACCGCGCGGGCGACCCAACGACCGCCGGCGTGCAGGTGTCGCACAATGTCGAGAGCCCGGCCCGTGGCGTCGACTTCGCGCAGCGTGCGCAGCACGATCAGCACGCGGCGCGGTCGCCCTGAGGGTAATCCGGGCAATCCGACCTCGGCCGGCAAAGCGGCCGGTGGTGGTGTTGGTGGGAAAAATCGGCCGGGAGAGACCCAGCGGGCGAAGCACAGCTGCGCGCTCCCATCGTCCAGCTCGGCGAAGATGCGAAGGCAGGCCGGCGTCGCCAATTCGGCGGGGCAATCGACCCAGCCGCGGAATCGGCCCGCGCCCGCGACCGGGTTGGCCGCGCATTTCTCCCCGCCCAGAGCAGTGTCCGGCCCGTGGTCGAGGAGCCGGAAAGACTGACCGTCGAGCGTGGCGCGGAGCGCGCGAATCACCCGCGTGGGATGCGTGAGCCAACCAAAGACGCGGACCTCACCGCAGGGAGATGCCGTCTCCGGCTCCACCGCAGGCAGGTCGAGGAATCCGGCGAACGGCAGGTGCGGTCCGCGCTCAAGGGCTACGCCGCCCGCGAGTGGACGGAGCTCGCCCCCGGCGACTGACGGCGCGCCGATTTCCGGAGCGACCGTGCCGGGCAGTGTTTGGAGCAGGACCCATTCACCGGAGGTCTCGCGGGCCTCGAGGAAGAGCGAGAATTCTCCGTCTGCCGCGGGCACGCCGACCAGAAATTCCGCAGGCAGCCATTCCGCACCAGCCCCGAAATGCCGGGCGAGATCGCTACGTGGGAATCCGAGCACACCCAGCGCGGAGCCGGTTGCGGTCCGCGCGCGCACCGCATCAAAGTTCCACCCCGGTTTGGCCACCAGCCAGCCCCGCACCCAGACGATGGGGCCGCCGATCCGGGCGTTTGGCGCGGGCTGCTCGATGTGAAAGTGGCAGAGGGGATGATCGGTCATGACGTCAGTCGGCGCGCTCGACCGCCACCGCGCGGGCCAGTGCGAGATGGAGTGGCAGAGAAATTTCCCCGTGGTAACGCGCAAGGATGGCGGCGCGCGCCCGTTCGGCTCTCCGCCCGTCACCCGCGAAATGCGCCGCCAGCGCCTGTTTCAACGCCTCCGCGAGCAGATAACGGTCGCCCGGGGCGTGCAGCCAAGCCTCGTCGGCTGCGAGCATCTCGGCGATGCCGTTCACGTTCGTGGAGACGATGGGCAGACCGAAGACGGCCGACTCCAGGAGGACGCGCGGGAAGGATTCCTCGAAGCTCGTGCAGACGAAAACATCCGCCAGTCGGTAGAAATCGAAGATGTCGCGCGTTTCCGGCACGAAAAACACCTGCGACTCAAGGTCGTGCAGACGCACCTCCTGTTTCAGCGCCTCGAGGTAGGGTCCGGGACGCGCGCCGACCATGACGAAGTGGATCTTGCGGTCCGGGTAGGTGAAGCGGAGTTCGTCGCGCAGCAGCTCGATCGCGCGCAGGAAAACGTGCTGGCCCTTACGTTCGCATAGCGAGCCAATGTTGACGAGCAGTGCCGCGTCCGGATCGAACCCGTGCTTCCGCCGCAGAGCCGCGCGGTCGTGGGCGGCGGCAAAGGCTTCAATGCGGCTCACATCCACCCAGCTCGGCAAGAGCACGCTGTTGCCTGTATCGAGATGCTCATGCACCGTCCGGGTCGAGGTCGCGGTGTAAACGACGCGGCCCGCCCGACGGAATCCCTCCTCGACGAGGGAAAACAGCGCCGGATCAAGCAGCGGGGAAAAAAAGCGCCGCACCGGTGTGCTCTCATGAACGTAGAGCAAGGAGCGCTTGCCGGCGGAGTGTGCGAGATGCACCGCCCAGAAACTCACCATGGTGTTCGCGACGACAAGATCGATGCCACTCCAGTCGATGCCCGCGCCGGCCCGGCGCAGCGCGGCTTCGAAAGCCTGCTGAGAACGCGCGGCGAAAACAGGGGCCAGATCAAGCACGCGCGGTGCGAGCCCGATTTCCTCGAACGCGGTGCGCAAGGGTCCCTCGGCGGGCGAGACGACCTGCACGGTCACACCCGGTTGGGCGGCAAGATACCGGACGAGTTCGAAGCAAAACCACGGGGCGCCTTCGAAATTGAGATTGTGCGTTGCCACGAGGAGGCGTAGCGGCCGGTGCGGCCCAGGCGGCGCGACAAGTGCGGCCGGTGCCCGCAAGCTGCGCACGCTGCGGCGCGGCTCAGGCGCCTCGGCGGCGTAGTCGCTCCAGGTATCGCGCACGGCGGCGATGAAGGCACCCGCCGTGCCCGCCGGCATGCCCAGCCGCAGCCCGGCCTGGCGCAAGGCCCAGGCAGCCCGCGCGAAGATCCGGCGCGACCGGGGCGGCAGCGACAGATCGGCGCCGGCGATGATCTCAGGTGTGAAGCGCTGGGCGAACACCAGGTGCTTCTCGCCGTTGTCGAGTTCGGCGAACACTTTCACCAATGCCGGCAGGGGCTGATACACGGGCAGATCGACGTGGCCGACGAATTGCGAATGGTTCACATCCGGAAGGTCGGCGAACACTCCGCCGACATCCTCGCGCGGCAGGCCATGCACCAGCGTGGACTCCTGCACGGCGTCCACGAGCGCCGTGAGGCGGGTGATCTTCGCGCTGCGGTGGGCGAGCCAGCCGGTGACGGAGAGGCGGCCGTAGCGCAGCCAACCCCGGCTTTTGGGCTCCTCGAGCGCGCCGAAGAAGGGTGGGTTGGGCAGCGTGTCCAGCGGCTCCGCGAGCGCGGCGGCGACGGCGTCTTCAGCCAGCGCATCGAGCGGGATACCGGGTCGCGCCTGAGCACGCTTGAGGAGAGTTGGCAGCAGCGTCGTCAGTCGGCCGGCCAGCGGGGCCGGAGGCACAAAGGCCGGCGCATCCGCCGCAGTGGTGATGGGTGTCGAGAAAAACACATGCCACTGCCCGGCGGCGTCGCAGGCCTCGATCCGCAGCGTGCCAGCGCCCCGGTGCGGCCGCAGGAGGAGCACGAAACCAGCATAAGGAGGGCCCGATCTTCCACCGAGCAGGCTCTCGTCGAGCCCCGGTTTCGGCAACCCGAAGAGTCCGAGGAATGGGCGGCCATCAATCCACGCGCGGATATCGGTGATGAATTGCTGCCGCCCGGCAGAAATCCAGCCCGCGATCCACGACGCCTCGGCCGGAAATCGCCACTCCGGCGGATGCACCTCCACCGCGGCTTGCCATCCAGCGGGAAGAGTCATGGGCGGGAGGAGAAATGGGACGGGACGGACATGCGACGAGACCAGCCCGCGAAATTGGACCCGTTCACAAGGTCGTCAATCCCCGCCTCCGCCGAGACTTCAGCGCCGAGCGGCCAGCAGGGTCGCGGCGGCAAGCGCGGCGTGACGCGGCAGCAGGACGCCGGCATCGAATTCGGCCACGACGCGGGCGCGGGCGCGTCGCGCGAGTTCCCGGCCGATTTCCGGCGTGTGCAGCAGGCGCGCCATGCCTTCGCACAGTGCGACGGTGTCACCCGCCGGGACCAGCGTGGCCTCGAGGCCGGGTCGGACTTGTTCCAGCACGCCGTGCACGCCGGAACTCAGCAGCGGCGTGACGCAGGCCATCGTCTCGAGGATGACGCGCGGGGATGACTCCTCGTAGCTGGAGCACACAAACAGATCCGCCGCGGCGTAGTAAGGCAGGTAGTCGGAGGTGCCGGGGTGAACCTCCAGATTGGGGCGGCCGAGTTGCGCGAGCAGGTCGGCGAGCGCGGTGTCGAAGGGCGACTCGCCGCCACCGAGCATGACGAACCGCGTCCGAGCGGCGAGCGCCGGATGGCGCCGCCAGAGCAGATCGACCGCGCGGGCGAAAATGTGCTGGCCCTTGCGGTCGCAGACGGTGCCGACGTTGGTCACGAGCAACTCGTCGGTGCGGAGCTGGAATTGCGCCCGCAGCGTTTCGCGGGGATGCCGGGCGCGCCATGCGTCAATGCGTGCGACGTCGATCCACCCCGGGGTCAGCCGGTGATTCTCCGGCCGGCTGTGGTCGGTGTGATAACCTCGGGTCGAGGCAGTGGTGAACGAAACGAGGTCCGCTCGTGCCATCGCCTCGTCAGCCAGAGCGACGACTTCCGGTGCGACCCGGCCGAGGTAGAAACTCGCCGGCGTGGTGCTCTCATGCACGTAGAGCAGCACCGGCCGACCGGCGTCCTTGGCGGCCAGTGCGGCCCAGAAGGTGGTGAAGGTGTTGGCGACGACGAGATCGAAGCGGTCGAGCTCGACGTCGTGCATCGTGGTTCGGATGGCTTGGCGTGCCTCGTCGGCGGTGCGGGCCGCGAAGATCGGGCCCGTCCCGACGGTCACGATCGCCGCGCCGCACTCGGCGAAACGGCCGCGCAACGGCCCATCCTCCGGCGTGAGCACGGTGAGTTGCGCGCCGAGGCCGGCGAGGTGCCGGGCATAGTCGAGCAGGAACAGCGGCGCACCCTCGAAGTTCAGGTTGTGGGAAACAAGGAGGACGCGACGCGGCAGCGGACCCGGAGCGACGGCCGGCGCCGAAACGAGGGGGGGCACGACGGGAATCCTGGGCGGGGCCCGCAACTCGAAATCAGCCGCAAGGCGGGCCAACTCGTCGGCGAGTTCGGCGTCCTGCACGACCACGATGCCGCGTTCCGCGAAGGCTGCCTGCAACGCGGCGAGTGCGGCGGAAAATTCCGCGCGATCCCGCGGCGGATACGGGGCTTTCTCGTCTTCGTTCGTGTAAAGCCGGCTGCGCTGCACCGAACAGAGGTGGAGCGAGCCGTCCTCAAGCTCGGCGTAGAGCCGCAGACAGACGGGCGAAGGCAGTTGCGCGGGCACGTCGATGATGCCGAAGAGGCCGGCCTGTGCGGCGTGTGTGCAAGCGGGGAAATAGGCGGCGGGTCCGGGCGAGGGCCGCCCGTGCTCGATCGTCTGCCATGCCTGCAGGTCGAAGGTCGCGAGCACCCGCCGGATGGGCTGCGACTCGTGGAAAAGATAGCCGAGCACCGCCGTGCGTCCGAAGCCGCAGCGGGTGACCGCCGCCGGTTCATCAAGGTGGCCGCGGAACGGCGGGTGCGGGTGCCGCAGGTCGCGCGGGTAGGGCAAGCTCGCGGTGACCTCGCGCGCAAGATCCTCCAACGGGCGATCGGGTTCGCGACGCCATGAACGAAGCAACATGGCAAGCGCACGGCCGAATTCATGCCAACGGAGCGGACCGGAGGGTTGTGGCACCCGCGCAGCCTCGCCGCTGTTGGCGACGCGATAAGACACGCGGTCAAAGGCGGACCAGCGGCCCTCGATTTCGAGTGTCTCGAGCACGACTTCGGCCTCGCCGGGCGGGAGCTCGACCACCACGCAGAACTCGGCCAGCGCGACCGGCCGGCCGGTCTGGAAGTGCGCCGCGAGATCGGCGCGGGGGAATCCGTGCACGCCCGGAAAAATTTTTCCGCCGACGCACGCCCGGACATCGACGAAGTGTCCGCCCGGCTTCGGCCAGACCCAACCACGGAGCGTATGTTGGCCGGGCGGCAGCACGGCGCCGGCGGCCGGCGACTCGAGATGACTGAAGCTGAAGGAAGTTTCGGGCATCAGCCTAGCCAGGCTTCGCGCACGACCTGCAGGTGTGTCGGCAGGGCGCGGGTGTGGTGGTAATTGCGCGCGGCGCGGGCGTGCGCCATCGAGAGCATTTTGGTGCTGCCCGCGACGTGGTCGGTCAGCGCGGCCTTGAGCGCGGCGGCGAGCTTGAACGGGTCGCCGGCGGGGACGAGATAGGCTTCGTCGGTGTTGGTCAGCATCTCCGGGATGCCGTTGACGTCGGTGCTGACGATGCGCGTGCCGAACACCATCGCCTCAAGCAGGACGCGCGGGAAACTCTCTTCGAAGCTCGTGCAGACGAGTATGTCGGCGAGGCGGTAGAAATCGTAGATGTCGGGCGTCTCGGCGAAAATCTTCACGTCGTGCAGGCCCATGAGCGCGATGTCCTCGCGCAGCGTCTCCATGTAGAGCCCTTCGCGCGCGCCGACCATCGCCCACTGGACTTTTGCGCCCGGGAGCGCGGCGGGGAGTTCCTTGTTCAGGAGATCGATGCCGCGGATGTAGATGTGCTGGCCCTTGCGCTCGCAGACGGAGCCGATGTTGACTGCGATGATGGCGTCGGGGTCGAGGCCGTGCTTGCGCCGGAGCGCGGCGCGGTCGTGCTGGGCCTTGAACCGCTCGATGCGGTCGAAATCGACCCAGCTCCGCAGCGTGCGGAAGTTGTCGTTGACGTTCAGCTCCTCGTGGATCGCGCGCGTGGCCTCGGCGGTGAACACGACGCGCGTGGCAAGGCGGAACGCCTCCTCGACCGTTTCGTGAAGCAGCGGGGGCAGCAGCGGCGCGAAGAAGCGCTTCACGGCGTTGCTTTCGTGCAGGTAAAGCGCGGAAGGTTTGCCGAGCGCGTTCGCGAGGTGCACGGCCCAGAAGGTGAGCATCGTGTTCGCGACGAAGACATCGGCGTCGGCGCACGGGTGCGCGGCGGCGAACTGCTTCAGCGCGGCGTCGAATTCCGCCTTCGTCTTGGCGGCGAGGAACGCCGCGGCGTCGGCCCACACCTCGACCTTGAGGCCGGCCTGCTCGAAGCGGGCGCGCAACGGACCTTCCTGCGGCGAGACGATGGTGACGCTGACGCCCGGTTGCTCGGCAAGGAAGCGCGCGAGCTCGAAGATGAAGATCGGCGCGCCTTCGAAGTTGAGGTTGTGCGTGACGACGAGCGCGCGGAACGGCCGCGGCGTTTGTGCGTAACGTTGGTGATAGACGTCGAGCGGCAGGTTCTTCGGTGGGAACTGGAGCGACTCGCTGTGATACGGGTCGCGGTAGCCGCCGTGGCGCGCGAGGTATTCGACATGCTCGCGCTCGGCGTAGGTGTTGCCGCGCGAGGCGGAGCCGACGTGGCGGAGGACGGCCTGCGGCGAAACGACCGTGCGGTGTCCGGCGGCGCCGGCGCGCAGGCAGAAGTCGACGTCGTTGTAGGCGACCTGGTGCTTCTCTTCGTCGAAGCCGCCGAGTTCGCGGTAGAGCGACGTGCGCGTGAGCAGACAGGCGCCGGTGACGGCGGCGACGTTGCGCGCGGCGTGCGGCAGGAAAAGATAACCGAGGTCCTCGGCCGGCTCGCGCTCGAAGAGGACGTGCGCGAGGTGGTCGTCGCGGCTGAAGGAGATGCCGGCGTGGTTGATCGTGCCGTCGGGGTAGAGGAGCTTCGCGCCGACGATGCCGACGCCGGGGATCGACATCCAGCCGACCATGTCCTCGAGCCAGCCGGGTGCGAGCGCCTCGACGTCGTTGTTGAGATGGAGGACGAGCGGCGTGGTGGCGCGGGCGGTGCCGAGGTTGACGAGACGCGAGTAGTTGAAGACGCCGCCGTGGTCGGGCGCGCGCAGCACCTCGACGCGGAGGTCGGTGCGCGCGGGCAGCGAGGCGAGGTAGTCGATCGCGGCGGGTTCGTCGGAGCAGTCGTCGACCACGATGACCTGCACGTGCTTGCGCGGCGTGGTGCGCGCGAGCGAGTCGAGGCACTTCGCGAGGAGGTCGGGACGGTTCTTCGAGGGGATGACGATGGTGACGGGATTTTCGGCGAGGAGCGCAGCGTCCCATTTCAATTGGTGGAGGCAGAGCGCGTAGTTCTTCGCGAAGTCGGGCAGGAACGGCTCGGCGCGGAGCTTCCGGCGGGCGACGGCCTCGGCGATGCCGTTGCGCGCGGCGGCGAAGAGGTAGCCTTTCTGGTCGCCGCGCGAGGCGGTGCTCTCGGCGTGGGCGCGCCAGTGGTAACCGATGAACGGCACGTGCACGACGTCGCGGTCGTCGATCAGTTCCCAGCAGCGCAGGAAGAGGTCGATGTCCTGTGCGCCGTTGAACTCCGGGCGGAGGCGGCCGGCTTTCTCGACGATGGTGCGGCGGATGACCGTGAGGTGGTGCGTGTAGTTGTGCGTGATCGCCATCTCGGGCGACCAGCCGCCCTTGAACTGCGGGTCGAAGCGGCGGCCGGTGTCGTCGATTTTGTCCTCGTCGGTATACAGGTATCCGGCGGTCGGGTGGCGGGCGATGGCCTGCGCGACGTGATGCAGCGCGTCGTGCGGGAGCACGTCGTCGTGGTCGAGCAACGCGACGAAGTCGCCGGTGGCGACATCGAGCGCGGAGTTGGTGGCGCGCGCGATGTGGCCGTTTTGTTCGCGGAAGACGGGCTTGATGCGCGGGTCGGCCTTGGCGGCGGCGGTCAGGATCGCGCGGACGTGCGGCTTGGGGGAGGCGTCGTCGGCGATGCAGAGTTCCCAGCGCGGATAGAGCTGTTGCTTCAAGCAATCGAGCAGCTCGTGGAGGTATTTTTCCGGCGTGTTGTAGGCGGGGACGACGACGCTGATGAGCGGGCCGCCGGCCTTCACCAAGGCGTCGGCGTCCTGCTGGAGGACGGCGCGGAGGCGCGGCGTGAGGCGGTTGTGCCAGCACCAGCGGGTGTAGGGATCTTGGTCGCGGCGGCGCTCGATCGCGGCGGGAACTGGCCGCGATTCCCCGGAGCTGAGGGTTTGGGCAAGGTGGTGGCGGAGACGGGCGATCTCTGCTCGCGCCTCGGGCCAGCTGTCAAAACGGTAGCGACCGAGCGGCAGACCGCGCAGGAAAGCGGCGAGGATCTTGAGGAAATAGTGCGGCTTGAAAACCGGGATCGGGCCGGAGTGCTCGTCGCGTCGGTCAAGATACATGCGGCGGGCGAACGCGATCTCGCGGCCGCCGTCGGGGGTAGCGGCGAAGATTTTCAAGTTGGCCGGTGACGGGGTATCCCGGCGGATGTCCACGAGACCGTAATAACCGGACTTGAGGGCGCCGGCGTGGTCGGTCCGGTGGGCGGCGACATCCGGGCGATCCTTCGGGAAGACGAGTTTGTTCTCCGTCAGGACTCCGGTCGTGGCGCTGAGCTGCTGGATTTCCCGGCCGACGCCAAATACCCAGCCGGTGATACGGAATTTATCGTAGCCGGCATTGATCCAAAAGCCGGGGTTCTCGATGAAGCCTTGGTAAACCGGACCGGCGAGGATATCGGTCGTGGGCACGAGGACCTGGCTGAGAATGGCGTCGGTTTCGCGGCAGAGATCTTTCCACGCGGCGCGATGGAAATGCCGGTAAAGGTGCTGCAGGGTCTGGAAAACGAGGCCGGCGCGGAGGACGCGCGTGGGCTTGGTGGCGTCGCGAGGCAGGGCCGAGGTATCGAGCGGGGTGCGGAAAAATTCGCGCCATTGCGTGCCGTCGTGCCAGTCGAGCGCCAGCTCGCGCGCGCCGCGCCAGACTTGGACGCGCAGCACGAAACCGGTGCGGCGCGAGGGAAGGCCGGCGCCGAACGCTGCTTCGGTGTCCGGCCGGTCAAGGCCGTAGAGGCCGAGGTAGGCGCGGCGGTCGACGCGGGCGCGGATATCGATGCATCCCGGGCCATTCTCTGCGTAGAGCCAGCCGGTGATCTCGAGGCCTGCCCCGGCAGGACGCCACGAGGTCGGGCTGTCGAGATGGAACTTCGGCGGGACGGGTTCAGTCATCGTAAGAGGCGGAATCAAGCGTCGGCAGCGGAGTCAGTAAAGCCTGTTCCCGACCCGGGCTGGCCCGGGTTATTGGATTGCATGCGCAGGGACTTGCTCTCTCTTCGCCCGATGATTTCCACGCCGCTGCCACCGGACGACCGTCGCGACTGGTGGCCGGCCTTCGCGGTCTTCATCGCTGTGCTGGGGGTGCACGCCTATGTGCTCTCGATCGGGTGGGACCATGGCAACCTGCCTGGCCAGGAGTTCCGTCAGGCGCAGACGGCGCTCAGTGCCTACCATATCCAGCAGAATGCGGATTTCTCCCTCACTTATCCGACCCCGGTGCTGGGCCAACCCTGGTCGTTGCCGATGGAGTTTCCCCTCTATCAATGGACTGTCGTGGTGCTGAGCAACGTCACGGGAATGCCCCTGCTGCAGGCCGGAAGAACAGTGACGGCGGTTTGTTTCTATCTCGCCTTGGCGGCGCTCTACCCGCTGCTCGGCCGTCTGGGTTTGGCTCCGGCGCGGCGGCTGGTGGTCATGGGGCTCGTGCTGTCCTGTCCGCTGTATCTTTTTTATTCCCGGGCGTTCCTGATCGAGTCGATGGTGCTCGCGCTGTCGTTGTGGTTTCTCGTCGCCTTCACCCGCTTCATTGTCCGGCCCGGTTGGACGGGATTCGTCTTGGTGTCCGTGCTCGGCGTGATCGCGGGATTGGTCAAGGTGACCACCTTCATTGTCTTCCTCATTCCGGCCGGGCTTTGGACTTGGCAATCGATGCGGGCGGTGGGCCGCACCGCCGGTCTCGCGGCGATGGCCCGCCGGGGATTCTGGGCGCTCGGCTCGATCATGCTGCCCGTGCTGGCCACAGCGTCTTGGACGAAATTTGCCGACTCTGTTAAGCAGCAGAACGTCAGCGCGCGTTTCCTGCTCTCCGGCAACCTGACCGATTTCAATTTCGGCACGACGGCGAACCGCTTTTCGGCGGATACGCTCCAGCATCACTGGCTGAACCTCAGCGAGAACCTGGCCGGCCCCGTGCTCCTGCTCACCGCCTTGCTGCTGGTGCTGACCCTGAGCCGGCGTTGGTGGCGGCCGATCCTGCTCTGCGTCGGCTGTTACGCGGCCACGCTAGCCATTTTCCCGACGCTCTACGCGTGGCACGATTACTACGCCACGACCAATGGGGTGCTGCTGCTCACCGCCCTCGGCTTGGCCGTCGCCGGGAGCTTCGACTATCGCGTGCGCTGGATGCCTTGGGTCCTGCTCGCGCTCCTGCACGTCTCCCAGTGGCAGGCCTACCGCCAGAAATATTTCGAGATGCAACGCGCACCCAGTCCGGGCGGCAGTGACATGACGCTTGCCATCCGTTCGATGACCGACCCCGGGGAGATCATGGTCGTGGCGGGTTACGATTGGGATTCTAGTCTCCCGCTCTACGCCCAGCGTCGCGCGTTGATGATCCGTGCCGGCATGGAGAGCGACTGGACCTATCTGCACGAAGCCTTCCGCGCACAGCAGGGACTTCCGGTGACCGTGTTCATCGCGCGCGGTCCGCACCGGGAAAACACCACGCTCCGCGACTTGCTCGAGCACTATTTCGATCTCGATCCCCGCCCGCTGTTCCGCTGGAAGGAGGCCACGGTTTACGGTCGCAAAGGGAGGCGCGCCACGATGGTCGATGCCGTGCGGCGCATCGACGGCCTGCGCGATGTCGAGCTCGATGTCACGACGGAGGGCGAGACTTGGTCGGCGGTGAATCAGGAGGTGAAGACGGCGGACATGCTGGCCTTGGACCAAAACATCCTGTCGCTCTTCGAGCCGCGGCCTTGGAAATTTTTCTCCCAATACGGTGCGCATCTGGCCGAGGAAGCCGGCCGTCCCGTGATGTTCGCGCATCCGGACACCCGCCTGTGGTTTCACGTTCCGCCGGGACCGCATGTGGTCGAGGTTGAGTTCTGCGTGCAGTCGGGCGCTTACGATCCGAACAACCCCGAGCGCTCGGACGGAGTTGAATTCGCCCTTGATCGCGAGGCGCCGGATGGAACCAGGATCCGCCTCGGGACGCGGTATCTCGATCCGGCGAACCGTGAGGGGGACCGGGGCTTTCACCGTCTGGAAGTGAAGGTCGACGAGCCGCAGGCCACCATGATCGTGGTTTCAGCCGGTCCCGGCCCAGCGGGCGTCTATACGCGCGATTGGGCATCCTTTGCCGGCATCCGCATCCGGCCGGGCCGCTGATTCCGTCCTTCAGCGGATATCGACCCCGGCCCAGTAGGCCCAGTCGTTGACGACATTGTCGGACTGGCCGCTCGTGAGACGGAAAATCAGGTTGCCGCGGAACGGACCGGCCGCGGGAAGATCGACGATTTGGGTTCCGCGATCCTCCGGATTTTTGGCCGGATCGAGTTGTCGGCGGTGCAGCGTGCGCCGGCTGCCGTCGGGGAGTTGCTCGAAGATCACCACCCCGATGCCATCGGTCATGGCGGGCCCGCCAGAGTAGGCGCCCGGCGCAAGACCGTAGCGGGCGGTGAGACTGCGGGCTCCGTCCGGCGGAGAGAACTCAAGCTCGCTCGGCGCGTGCGCGTGCAAGACGGTCACACCGTCGATTTCGCCGGCATTCATGCCGTAGCGCGTGCGGCCCGCCCGCGGACGCGGTGAGAATATCGTCAGGTCCAGTGCGGCAGGCTCCACGGCGTCAGGCAGGACGAACGTATCCCCCGTGGCGGCAAGGTTGAGCTCAACTCCGGAAAATTGCCGGCCGGCGAGCCGCTGGGTGGCCGTGGAGTGCAGCTCCTCCGCCAAGTAGAGATCCCCCGCTTCGCTCGTGGCGATGGGCGTCGATGACAGATTGAAACGATCCGTTCGCCACCGGATGAATTCCGGTGAACGGCGCAACTGCTCGGTTTGCACGACAAACGCCGCGATGCGACGCGGCGGGAGCTTTGCCACCAGATCCTCGAGCACGTCGAGGTGGTCCTCGCGACCGTGCGGGATCATCAAAGCGCGGCGCTGTGCGTAGTAAGGCACCAGGGCATTCCAATCCCATCCATTGATCAGCAGTACGCCCTCGGCAGGCACGACTTCGCGGATGACCGCGGCGAGGCCTGGCGGCTCCGGCAGATCGCGCCGCAGATAGTCGGCGTAGCCGCGATGATAAGCGAGCAACTGACCGCCGAAAAACAAACCGAGGAGCGCTCCGCGCGCGACGACCGGCAACCGCTCCTCGTCCCAGACCCGGGCGAGAGTCACTCCGACCGCCGCGAGCAACATCCAGGCATTGGCGTTGTAGTAGTAGTCGTGGTAGAAAAAGAGGTTCGAGAACAGCAGTGTGCCGAGCAGGAAAAAGGCTGCGCCCGCGAGCGCCGCTCGTCGCAGGATCCCCGTAGCACAGGCCAGGGCGACGACGAACGCGGCGAGGCCGAATTCGCCGAGCACAAAACCGGAGAGGTTGTTCCAGAACTCCTCCCAGAACCGGCCGGATAGACGTTGGCCGAGCGTGCCCCAGTTCCAGTTCGCCAGCTCAGTGGAGGTGAGGAAGCCGGAGAGCGGATTCGCATGCTTGACCGCATCGGCGTGGCGCACCCACCACACCCCGACGGCCAGCGCGATCGCGGCCGGTGCAGCCGCGAGGGCGATGCGACGAGGTTGCCAGCCGTCACGCGCGCGGCCACGCCACCAGATCCAGAAACACAGCGCCGCCGCCGGTGGCCCGTGAAGGAGGAATGTCGTGACCTTGGCCAGTGCGGCCAGCACGCCGCACAACGCCGCCAGCGTCGCCCAACGCCAGTCCAACCGGTCCACGGCCCGTGCGACAGCCCACAAAAACCAGACTGAGAAACACAGCGCCGTGGTCTCGATCATCACCGTGCGCGCGTAGAAAAGATAGGTGGGCGAAGCGAGGACGGCCGCGACAACGAGCAGGCGCCTGGAACGTGCCAACGGCAGGAATCCGGTCAGTCCGTAAACCGCGGGCAGGGTCGCGAGAAAGAAGAAAAGGCTCACCCCTCGCCCGCTCGACTCCAAGTCGAGGCCGCTCCAAGCACTGACCTTGGCCACGAAAGTCTGATAGACGGGGAACTCCATCGGGATCGACCAATCGGGACCGAAAAGCGGGGTCTCGTAGTCGAGTTTCCAACCCGTTTCGCGCAGCCAGTGCGCGGAGATGGCCGTTTGCAACTGCCGGAACTCATGCCGGTCGAGAATCGGCGCTTCCCAGCCGCGCGTGGTGAACCACAGAGTGGCCGCCAGCATCACCAAGAGAACCAGATGGAGCGGACCGGTGCGGGTCTCGGGAGCAGGAGCTTGCATGTCAGTGCAGGGCGTATCCCGCAGCGGCGCGGCGGATGCCCTCGGCCAGCGTCACTTGCGGTGACCAACCCGAGGCCGCCACAAAGCGGGTATTGTCGAGCCGGCTGTCTTGGACGTCCCATGCCGGCGCCGGCTGATGGCTCAGCCGCATGCGCCGCCCGGTGATCTCTTCGACGAGGGCGAGCACCTCGCGGACCGAGTGCGAATCGCCTGCGCTCAGGTTGAACACGCCGGTCAGGCGTTGCGCCACCACGCAGTCGAGCGCGCCGAGGAAATCCGTATAGTAGAGAAAATCCTTTCGCGCGGTGCCGTCTCCCCAGAGGGAGAGCGGCTGATCCTCGGCGGCGCAGCGCAGGGCATGCGGGATGAGGCCCTGCTGGCGGCTGCGCGGCACCGGGTAGCCGTAGGGATTGGAGATGCGCAGGATCGTGCACGCCAGTCCGTCGCGCGCTGCGCGCGCGAGCACAAGATCCTCGGCGTGGCATTTGGCTCGTCCGTAATGCCCGATGGGTCGGCGCTCGTCGTCCTCGCGATTCGGCCGGCCCGGCGCATTGCCGTAGACGGCGCCGCCAGTGGAAAAAAACACGAACAGCGGCCGCCGGTCCGCGGGCAAAGCGGCGAGGCGGTCGAGCAACTGCGTGAGCAGCGGCAGGTCGTGCGCGTGCTCCGCGCCCGGATTCTGCTCCGAGGAAGCGGGCAACGTGCTCCACGCGAGGTGGAAGACGGCGGCGGCCCCGGCCATGGCGTCGGTCTGCGTCAATTCGGTCAACGCATGGAATCCCGGGCTCGCCGCGCGGGAATATAGTTCCACGCGAAAGGCCGGTGCACGGAAATGATCCGCGATCAGCGTGGCGAGACGACCGCGACCTCCCGTGACGATGAGCTTGCTCGACGACTCGGCGGACATGAGGTCAGGACGGTGCCAGTGCCGCGTAGAACTTGGCAAGCGCCTCCGCGCTGCGGCGCCAGCTGAAGTGCTCGCCGGCGAAACGCACCGCGCCGTCGGCGAGGCGCAGCGCGAGGGCCGGATCCGCGCGCAGCTCGCGCACGGCGCGCGCGATGCCGTCGGCGTCCGCGCGCTCGAGCACATAGGCGTCGACGCCGTGACGCACCTTCTCGCCGAGGTTCGTGCGGGGCAGCACCACGGGGCGTCCGAAGGCGAAGAATTCCGGCAACTTCGAAGGAAAACGATAGTCGTTGAACGCATCGGGGCAGCCCGGTTGCACAAAGATGTCCGCCAACGCCATCAGCGGCGGCAGGTGGCGGTGGTGCAGGATCTGGCCGAGTTCGATCACGTGCTCGCGGATGCGCGCCGCGTGGGCGCCGAGAAAATCCACCGCATCGAGGCCGGTGCGCAGCAGCGTCACGGGCACGCCCGATTCGTTCAGCCGCGCGACGGCGGCGTAGAGTTCGCGCACCTCGGTGGCGTTCGCGGCGTGGACGTTGCCGTGGTAGAAGAGGACGGTGCTGTCGCGGGGTAATTGCAGCGCGGCGCGGAACTCCGCGGGCACCGGGCGCGGGTAGAAATGCCGCGCGTCCGCGGCCGGCCAAAGCGTGAGCGTGCGGGCGGACGCCGGCGCGAACTCGCGCAGCTTCGCCGTGATGAGGGTGACGCCGTCGGCGCCGGCGAGGAAGTCGCGGCTGCGGTGCGGATGTGAGAGATCGGGCGGCACGAGGCGGTCCAACTCGTCGACCGGCAACGCCGCGAGGTCGGCGTAGGGGCGTCCGAGCGACTGCGCGAGCACCTCCTGTTCATTGTCCTCGAGGTGGACGACGAGCGCGCAACGGTGGGCGGCGCGCACCTGCTCGGCGAGACGGCGCACGCCCTCGCGGGTCGTCCACGCGTGGACGAGGTCGGGGCCGCGTCCGTCGGGGAATCGGTCATCCGCCGCCTGCGCGAACGTCAAGGCGCGGAAGAGCGGTGCATCGTGATGGGCAATGGTCTCGACATCGTGCGGCACGGCGACGGCGCTCGCATGGCCGGCGGCGGCGAGTTCGTTGGCCAGCGCGGCGACGTGCAGCGCGCTGTTCGAGGCAAAACTGCCGGGCAGGAGAAAAAGGATGTTCAGTCGCCGTGCCGCGGGAGTGGCCGGTTCCGGGGGGTGTCGCTCGCCGCGCGGCAACTCCACCCGGCGGGCGCGGTCGAGTTCGAGTTCGCGCGGATGGTTCTCATCCTCCGCGATGCTCAGCGTCAGGTCCGTAGGCGCGATCCGCACAGATCCGTCGTCCAGCACGGCGCGAAGGCGCGCGGGGCCATGGCCGGCGACGAGAAAATCCTCTGTCTCGAAGCCGCTTTGCGGCGTGGCATCCGGGCGCGGCATTCCGGTCCGGCACGTCACCGAGCGATGCCCGTAGCGCAACGCGAGCGACGCGAGTTTTCGTCCCGCCCCCGCGGCGGCCCAGCCGCCGACTTTCACGCGGTCACGCAACACGCCGCGCGCGATCGGTTGGTCGAGCACGGCTTGGAAATCCGGGATGTGGACCACCACCGTGCCGGTCTTTAACCCTCGCCAGGTCCCATCCGGCAAGCAGGCCTCGCAGGCGAGAACATGGACGCCCGCGGGCAGACGCAGTTCGACCGAAAACCCCGCGCTGCCGGCCGCCGGTTGCGCCGGGAGGCTGCGCGCGAGGTCGGGTCGCGAGAACGGTTGAGCGGAAAAAACTTTTCCGTCGCAGCGCACACGCACGGGAGGCGGGGTGGGATCGGACTCGATCACGCACCAGCCGGTCAGGAGCAGCCGGCCGTCGGAGCTGTGCCACGGGCGCGGTGTCTCGATTTCGCCGAGCAACGCGGACTTGGTGGCGGCACTCATCTGGAGCGGCGGAAGGCGCGCTCGAGGCTGCGCAGCCACGCGGTCCAACGCCAGCTGCGCGAGCGTTTCAGGGCGCTGAGTTCCAGGTCGAGGGTGGCGAGGCGCTGGGACCGCTCGCGGGCGAGAGCCTCGCACTCGCCCAGACGGGCGCTGAGGTGCTCAAGATCGTCCTCGAGCTTATGGCTGCGGGTGTTGGCGGCTGTCAGGTCCGCCTCGGTTCGGCCGAGGGTGGCATGGGCGGCGGCGAGCTCGGCGCGGGTGTGCTCAAGGGCGGTGTGCGTGACGT
>CAYYVB010000002.1:38848-41864 GCA_964475035.1 uncultured Opitutaceae bacterium
CGTGACGTGCTGGATGTGCCGGAGGTGATCGGCGTGCGCCTGCAGTTCGGCGAGCACGCGGGCCTGATGGGTCGCTTCCTCGAGCTTGGCGTCAGCAAGCGACTGGGCGTCGTGGAGGTGCCGCTCGGCGGCGGCGAGCCGCGGTGCGAGTGCATCGCGGGCGTCTTCCAGCTCCATGATCCTCACCTGGGCGAGGATCAGTTGCTGGCGCAGCCGCAAAACGACATCGGCCGGCTCCGGCGGGGGATTCATAACGTGCGGCGACTCAACCGGCCGGTGCACGGGTTGTGAAGCCTATTGTCGGCGTTCAGGCTGACGGGAAGAACCGCAGTTCAATGAGCAGGAGCACCGGGAGCTGCGGGGCCTCGGCGAGGGGCGGCAATACGATCTGCGGATCGTCGCCGGTGCTGAGGAGGTAGAGCGGTTGCGGCGTCTCGGTGGTGCCCGGTGCGGGCGCGATCGGGCGGGCGCTGCCGTCGACCGGGCAGCGCGTGCTGTCGCGGCCGTCGAGCCGGGCAAGGATGCGGCCGCTGCCGACATCGAGGTAAGTCACGGAGGCGATCTCGACCAAGCCGGGGCGCGCGACCGGATCGAAACGGAGCGGGTGCTGGTGAGCGAACCGCTCCAGCCGGAAAGCGATCGTGGTGCGCTGGTGAAGCGGTCCGCGGTAGAGGAGCGATGTTTCCTCAGTGTAGCCACCGGCGGCGTCGGGCACGAAAAGCTGCGCAATCTCGACCTCCGCTTCGCTTGAGCCGGGCGAGCCGGTATCGGCGAGCCGGCGCTCGTAGGCGAGCGTGAGGCGGTCGAGGTCGTAGGCGGGATTGATGGCGGCGACGTCGCGCGCGACCTCCGTAGCGATCGGCGGCGGCAGCGGAATCGCATCGCCGAGGGTTTGCTCGGGCAGGTCGAAATCGGCGAGGCCCCAGCCGGTGTGGTTGAAGTCGAGGGCCCGGCGTTCGCGACGCATGCGGTCCACGAGCGGCAGGAGCACGGGCCACTCCGGATTGAGGATGGCGGACTGGCGCAGGCGTTGGAAGAGCTTCTTCTCGCCCTCGGGCGTCCAACCGGAGCCTAGGCTGTGCTCGATATGGAAGCAGACGCAGGGCGGGAGGAGCGAGACCTCCTCGTAGCCGGCGTAATGCGCGGCGACGATGCCCATGCTGTCGATGTTGAAGGAATAGGCGGCCCATTCGCCGTAACCGCGGATCGCGGCCCAAGCATCGCGGGACATGAGGGTGAAATCACCGCAGGCGTTGGTGTGCAGATGCTCGATGCTGCCGGCGCGTTCGACCTCGACGAGCCAGGCGCCGTGTTCCTGCCGGAGCGAGATTCCGCCAATGGCGCGCACAACTTCCGGGTCGGGCTGGCAGGCGCGGCGGATGGAATCGCGGCCGTAAAGATGTTGAACCAGAGCGGCCGGACCGAAGCGCTTGTGCTGGCGGATCGGGTTGGCCCAGGCATAGGCAATGGTCTCGTCGAGAGTGAGGTGCTCGGAAAGGCCGGCTTGGATGTCGTAGCGGTCGACGCGGTATTGCTTGTGCGGATCAAGCTGCTGACGGCCGATGAAGGCCATGAGCTCATCGGAGAAAACGATGTCGATGTTGGTCGCGAGAACGAAGCGGCCGCGCGCGCGGCGGATGCCGGCGTTCTTCGCGATCATCTGGAAGAACGGGAGCTTTTCGCCGTATTTAAGGCGGGCGTGCAGCGCGGCCGGGACGGTGATGACGCGGGCTTGGCAGTAGGAGGTGGCGGGCGGCAGTTGCAGGACGGCAGCGAGGCCGGGCCGGCCGGGCACGGGGTTCCAGTCCACGAGGATCAACTCGGCGGGCAGGCGGTATTTTTCACACTGGCGCGCAAAGCAGTTGATGAAGATCTGCGTGCGGCGGAGCGGGTCACCGCCGTGGTCGTCATTACGGGAAGCGGCGACGACCGAGAGGTAGGGCGTAGGCATGGCTCAAGTCTTCCAAAGTGGCTCCAGCGATGCGCTGGCGCGCTGCTCGTCGCGGCAAAGTCCGATGGGAATGTAGCGGAGCCGCGGGTCGTCGGCGAGGTGCGGCAGCGCGCGCCAGAAGTCGATGACCGTCACCTGAGCGCGGCCGCGCAGCAGGTTTTCGGCCGTGAGACTTGTATAGGCTTTGTCCGTCGTGGTGACGAGGACGACATCAGCGTCCTTGAGCGCGGCGTCGAGCGAGTCAGTGACGAGGGCGCTCATCTTCAGCGCCTGCTCGGCGTGAGGTGCGGCGAGGTTGTCATGGCCGACGACACGATAACCGGCCTCGGAGAGCGCGCGGCAGAGGTAGACGCCGGGCGATTCCTCGATGACGTGCGAGAGCGGCTTGTAGGCGAGGCCGAGCACGCAGACGTTGGCACCCTTCGGCAGGTGCGGCTGGAGTTTCTCGACGTAGCGCTTGGAGAGGCCGCGGTTGTAATCGTCGTTGGTCTTGAGCAGGCGCGAATCCACGCCGAGCTGCGCGCCCATGAAGTTGAGGGCGACGTTGTCGCGGGGGAAGCAGGGGCCGCCGAAACCGAAGCCGCCGGTGAGGTATTTGCGGCCGATGCGCTTGTCCATGCCGAGCGCGTCGGAGACGACGTCGACGTCGCCGCCGGGGAGCTTCTCGCAGAACTCGGCCAGCATGTTCGCGAAGGAGATCTTCATCGTCACGTAGCTGTTGACGGCGATCTTCGCGAGCTCGGCGTTCTCGATGCTCATGCGCTTCACCGGCGCGTTATTCTGGGAGACGCGGTGGTGCACGGCCTCGAGGAGGTCGCCGGAGCGCTGGTCGAACTGGCCGAGGAGGTAGAAGTCGGGGTTGAGAAAATCGCGGATGACGGAGCCGAGGGCGATGAACTCCGGGTTGTAGCAGAGGCCGAAGTCGGGGCCGCACTTCTTGCCGGATTCCTGCTCGAGGATGGGCAGCAGGCCATGGCGGGTGGCGCCGGGGAGGACGGTGCTGGTGAGGACGATGACGTGGTAGCCGTTCTTTTTCTTCAGCGCCTGGCCGAGGGATTTGAAGGC
>CAYYVB010000003.1:0-30095 GCA_964475035.1 uncultured Opitutaceae bacterium
GCATAGGAGCGTGGCACGCTGCCCATCGGGACATGGCCGAGGCGGACCGCGCCCGGCCCGCCGGGCGGCGCGGGGTTCACGGTCAGCACGGCGCTCGCCTCGGTGAGACCCGCGCTGTTGGTGATCGCGACCCGGTAAGTGCCGGCGGAGGCCTCCGTGACGCTGGGCAGGGTCAGCGTCGTGGAGGTGGAAAGCACGGTGGGATCGCCGTCCTTGGTCCAGAGATATGTCAACCCGCCCGAGGCGGACGTGGCGGCGACCGTGAAAGTCACGCTGCGTCCGACGGTCACCGTCTGGCTGATGGGCGTGGTGGTGATCTGCGGCGTGCCATCGCCCGGAGACGTGGAGAGCCAGACCAATCCCCAACGCGGCTTGCCGCCCAGGGCATGAAACACCCCGGCGACGAGGAGCTCGTCCCCGACCGGCAGCAGGGTCGCGATCGTGTTGGTGCTGTTGAACGTGCCGCGCAACGTGTGGGAATTGGCGAAGGCCGTGTCGGTCGCAGCCGCTCCGGGATAGCGCACGATTTGCACGACGTTGCTGTGGGAGACGTAGAGATCGTCGTTGGCGCCGACCGCGATGACGGCGCCGTTGCCGTAATTGGTCAGGGTGACGGGATCGAGTTCGCCGTTCTGGCTGAGCACCGTCGGCGTGCGGCGGGCCGTGCCGTTGACGGACGTGAAACTGCCGGCGAGAGCGTAGCGGCCGTCGGACAGGCGCACGAAATCGGTGACGACGTTGTTGGTGAAGTTCGCGACGAAGGTGGGATCGATCGCGCCATCCGCCTCGAGCCGGGCGATGTAGTCGGCGGTCGAGATGCCGGCGAAGTTGCTGAAGACACCGCCGATGACGAGTTTGCCGTCGGGCTGGCGCAGGATCTGGTTGATGGTGCTGTTCGCCCCCGTGCCGGGATCGAACGTCACATCGTGCGTGCCGTCGGCATTGAGGCGGGCGATGCGGTTCCGCGCGGTGCCGCTGACGGTGGTGAACTGTCCGACGATGATCGCCTTGCCATCCGGCAGCGGGAGCACGCGCGAGACGCGGAAGTTCGGGCCCGTGCCCGGGTCCCACGTGGTGTCGAGGGTGCCGTCCGGCAGGAGGCGCGCCACGAATTTGCGGAGGACGCCTTCGATGTAGTTGAAATCGCCCGCGACGTAGATGCGTCCGTCGGCATCGAGCGCGAGCGTATCCGGTCCGTTGCCGGTGAGTTGGATGGAACTCGACACGAAGTTGAACAGCTCCGTCGGCAAACCGCTGTGGAACGATCCGTCCGCATTGAGCCGGAACAAATGATAAGGGCCCTGTCCGTCGACGAAGGCGCCGAGCGAGAGCACGAGGAATTTGCCATCGGGCTGGCGGATCACCTGACGGACAAAACCCTGGATGTCGGCCGCGCCGTTGCGCGCGCTGAGACCGCCGGCGTAATCGCTCGGCGGCACGGTGACGCTGATCACCGGGGTCGTCACCTGACCGCCAGGCGTCGTGACCACCGCATGGTATTGGCCCGAGTGCGCGGCGGAGGCGCGCGCGACGCGGTAGCGCAGGCCCGTCGCACCGGCGAGCGGCTCGCCGTTGCGATACCACTGCACCTGCGCGGTCGCCGGCGCATACACCGGCAGGCCGAGCGACAACGTGGTGTAGGGTTCGAGCACGACGCTGGTGCCGGCTTCATCCGTCACGACCGGCGCGGTCCCAGCCGCCAGCTCCGGCATCAGCAGCGACACCGCGCCGCTGCGGTCCGTGAATCCGCCGTATTGGATTCCGCCCCGCGTGAGGATGATCCGGCCGGGGGCGAAGTGGATCGCGCCGGGCGGATTGGAGACCCCGCTGGTGCGAGTCGCCGGCACGAAGGAAGGATCGATCCGGCCATCGGAGAGCAAACGCACGATGCTGCCGCGCACCACGCCGTCCACGCGATCGAACGAGCCTGCGATCAGGATGCGTCCCGCCGCATCCACCTGCACCGTGTTGATGAAGACGCTCTGATTGTCAGCCCGCGTGAAGACCGGCCCGTGGAACGAAGGGTCGAAAGCTCCGTCAGCTCCGACCCGGCGGAGGAAGGTCATTTCCCCGCCGCCGGAGAAACTGGAGCTGCGCAACACGTAGTATATTTCGCCATTCGCGCCGGCGAAAGCGGACCGCGACTCGTAGCTGTTGGCGGGCCGGGAACGATAAGTCGGATCCAGCGTGCCGTCGGCATTAAGGCGGAATTGGTAGCGTTGCGTGTTGGTCGGCGAAGGATCGCTGACGCTGCCGGCCAGCCACCATTTTCCATCCGCCGCCGGCAGGAGGGTGGCCCCGCTGACCGCGAAGTCCCCGGGGGCATACGTCGTGTCGTGGACGCCGTCGGCGCTGAGCCGCACCAGCGCCTTCGTGACGTTCTGCCCGTTGAAGGTGCTAAAGTTACCCGCGAGCAACAACCGGCCATCCGCCAAGCGCGCCACCCCGGTGGGTGGCTGCACGCTGCCGAACTGCGAGGCGACCGCCGGCGTGAAGCTCGGATCGACCGCGCCATCGGGCAGGATGCGCAGCAGCGAGACCGCCGTGCCATCGAGCGCGAAGCTGCTGCTGCCCCAGAGGAGGAATTTGCCGTCCGGCAATTCGAGCATGCCGGAGGCGAATCCCGTGATGCGGGACGAGAGGGTGAAATCGGTGCGCAACCGGCCCAGCGCGTCGAGCGCCTGCAAGGGCCGCTGTGGCGCACCGGCCAGAATCACCGGGCCGAGCAGGAAGGTGTTGCCCGCCGAATCGGTGTAGCTGGTGTTGAAATTCGAGACCACCAGGCCGCGGCCCCACGCGGGATCGACGGCGCCGGCCCGGCCCGAGGGCGGCAGCACGGTGACCGTGCTCGGTGCGCTCGTGCGCTCCACGCCGGCGCGGGTGGCGACGAGCGTGTAGTCGCCCGCATCGGTGGTGGCGACCGACTCGATCAGCAGGAGGCGGCTGGTGGCCCCGGCGATCGGCTGGCCGTCCTTGAACCACTGCAACGCGGCCTCCGCCGACGAGCGGAAGTCGCCGCGGAGTTCGAGCATCGCGCCGGTGTTCACCGTCACGCTGCGCGGCGGCGAACTCGCGAGCGCGAAGGGTTCCTCCGCCCCGGCGTTGAGATAGGTCACGCCCGCGAAACCGTAGACGCCGTTGATGCTCGTCGTCGCCGCGCCGCTGGTGTAGAGCAGCGAGCCACCGACGTTGAAGATGCCGCTGCCGCTGCTGACGGGAATGAAGCGATCGATGCCCCCGCCGGGCAACAGCCGGAGCAGATGCGAACTCGTGACCGCGTAGAGGCGGCCAAGCGCATCCTCCGCCAGCCGCGTGATGGAATTGAAAGTGTTGTTGTGCGGATAGAGGAAGGTCGGATCGATGCTGCCATCCGGCAGCACCCGGGCCAGCGGCGACACGCTCGCCGCCGTGATCTGCTGGTTCGGCCCCCAGACGAACAAGTCCCCGTCCGCCGTGCGATAGCCGCCGGTGGGCAGCGCGAGACGGCGTCCATCGTAGGTCGCGTCGAGCGTGCCATCGGCGTTGAGCCGGAAGAAGGAGGCCTGCGGGTTGACGCCGCCGACGCTGCTGAAGCTGCCCGCCACGAGCACGCGCCCCGCACCGTCGTCGAGGAGGAACTGCACGTTGCCCACAGTCGCGCCGCCGGTGGCGTAAGTGGTATCGAGCGTGCCGTTGGCATTGAGGCGCGCGAGGCCGCTGCGGCTGACGCCGAGAATGGAAGTGAACGTCCCCGCCACCACGATGCGGCCGTCGCTCTGCACCAGGCTGCGCAGGGAATAAAGCGAGCCGCCGGTCAGGTTGGCCTCGTTGAGCAGCACGGCGTCGAGCGCCCCCGTCGCCTGCAGGCGGATCAATCCCGCGGCGCTGGCCTGGCCGGTCAGCGGCAGGTAACCGGTGACGATGATCTTCCCGTCGCTCAACGTATGGGCCGACGCGATGCTGGGCGTGCTGCTGAAGGGCAGCGCGGCCGAGAAGGCGGTGTCGTGCGTGCCGTCGGCGTTGAGGCGCGCGAGGCCGCGCGAGGTCGTGCCGTTGAGGGTGCTGAAACTGCCTGCGAGCACGGTGCGTCCGTCGGCCATCCGCGTGGCGGAGATCACCGTGCCGTTGACACCGGTGCTGAGTGCGAGACCGCCCACGGGCGCGAGCGGATCGGCCGGCAGGAGATCGAGCGTGAACGTCGCCTGGGCGGAGCCGGCGGCGTTGGTGGCGGTGACGACATAGGTGCCGGCGTCGGCGGGCGACACACTGGGCAACACCAGTTCGGAACTCGCGGCCCCGGCGAGCGGCACGCTGTCCTTCGTCCACGCGTAGGTGAGCGAACTGGAACCGGTGAAGAGCGCCGAGTGGCTGAGCGTGAGGCCCTCGCCCACGGTGCGGTCGCCGGAAGAGCGGACCAGCGCGGGCGCCGTCACCGGCAACAGATCCATGTTCACCCGCACCACCGAGGCGCGCGGGTTGATCAGCGTGCCGGGGCCGCTGAGCACGAGACGGCCTTCATGGAAGTCGATCTTCGTTTGGGAGCTGCTCGACCGCGGCACGCCGTCGGCGGGGAAGGCCACGTCCAGCTTGCCGTTGGGATCGAGGCGTCCGAGGCCCCCGATCGAGATGCCGTCGTAGGTGGTGTTGCCGGTGATGAAATAAACGTAGCCATCGGGACCGACGCGGACGTTCTGGATCGACTGGGTCGAGCCCGAGGAGCGGACGGGGCCGAAGGCCGGATCGACCACCCCCGCCGTGCTGAAGCGCGCGATGCCCTTGATCGTCAGTCCGCCGATGCTGGTGAAATTCCCGGCGACGATCAGCCGGCCGGCCGAGTCGAGCGTCATGTCGTTGACGCTGGAGACGGCCAGCCGCGGGAAACCGTTGTCGAGCGCGCCCGAGCTCGTGAGTCGCACGATTTCCCGCTCGAACGTCGAGGTGTTGGACCCGAGCAGGTAGATCTGGCCGGAGCCATTGATCAGCACATGGGTGATGTCGCGGAGATTGTGCGCGCCCGGCGTGAAGCCGGTGTCGAGCGCACCCGAGGTCAGCAACCGCGCGACACTGGCGCGCGCCGTGCCGCCGACCGTCGAGAACGAGCCGGCGAAGACGAGCTTGCCGTCACTCTGCAACGCGAGGGCGCCGACGCTCGGCGTGCCGCCGCTGAGGCCGACCAGCACCGGATTGAACGCCGTGTCGAGCGTGCCGTTGACGTTGAGCCGCGCGAGGCCAGTGCGGGCCGTGCCGTTGAAATCGGCGAAGCTGCCGCCGGCGATGAGCTTGCCGTCGGGTTGCACGACCACGCCGGCCGGCGTCGTTTCGAAACCCGTGCCGACATCGAAGGTGGAGGCGGTGAACTCCGTGCCGTCGGCGTTGTGCTTGTAAACCATCGCGCGGTTGCCGGCGCCCGGAGGCGAGGTGATGAGGTAGTAGGCGTTGCCGCCGGAACCGTTCGCCCCATAGACCGCCGTGCGGACGAGCCCCGCCGGAGGATCGAGCGTCCACGTGAGATCGACCGTGCCGGGACCGCTGTATTCCGGCTGCACGCTGATGACGACGCCGGTCGTCTCGACCATGCCGGTCGTGCTCGAGGTGGCGCGCATCGTGTAAGTGCCGGCCTCGGCCGCGCGCACGGAACGGAGCGCGAAGAACGGCGATGTGGCGCCGTCGATCGGCGTGCCGTTGCGATACCACTGGTAGGTCATCGTGCCCGGCCCGGTGGCGAGGCTGTGCATCTCCACCCGCGAGCCCGCGACGATCGGCGCCGTGCTGGCGGACGGCTGGCGCAGGACGGACGGGAGCTCGGGCGGAAACGAGCCGCCCTCGAGCCGCAGGAGCGTGTTGCCAAAGAGATTGGAGACCACGAGCCGCCCGTCGGGCAGGCCGAGGAGGGTGCGCGTCGCGGAGCCGAGACTGTTGCCGAGACTGCTCGAAGGCGTGACGCCCCACTGGCGGTCGACCGCGCCGGTGGCGGTGAGCCGCACCGCGTTGACGGAAGGCCAGTCGCCGAAACGCCGCCAATAACCCGCGGCCACGATGGTGCCGTCGGCAAACGCCGCGATGGCGTTCACCGCCGCGGGCTCGTCGTTCGTGGCGATCTGCGGTCCGCCGACCGGCGCGAAGGTCGTGTCGAGGTTGCCGTTGGCGTCGAGCCGCGCGAGGCGGTTGCGCGCCGTGCCGTTGTAGGTCGTGAACGTGCCGCCGACGAGCAGCTTGCCGTCGGCTTGGGCCGTGAGGGCGAGCACGGCGCCGTTGGCGCGCGTGCCACCGGCGAAGGTGCCGTCGATGGCGTTGCTGGCGTTGACGCGCACGAGGCGGTTGTGCGCGGCGTTGCGGTAGAGCGTGAAGTCGCCCGCGACGATCAGGTTCGAACCCTGCACGAGCAACGCGCGCACGGGCTGGTCGGGTCCGGTGGCGTTGTCGGCCGGCGCAAAACCGGTATCGAGCGCGCCGGTGGCGGTGAGGCGGGCGAGGTTCTGGCGGTTCGTGCCGGCCACGCGGTCAAAATCGCCGCCGACATAGACGCGGTTGCTCCCGTCGACGGCGAGCGCGTAGATGGCGGAGGAGTCGCTGTAGAAATCGGGGGCAAAGACCAGATACTGCACCTGCGCCGGGGTGAACGTGGCATCGAGCGAGCCGTCGCTGTTGAGCCGTGCGACCCCGCGGGTGCCAACGCCGGTGATGGAGAACTGGCCGGCGACGACAACGCGGCCATCGGTCATCGCGGCGATGGCGCGGACCTGACCCGTGACGGCGCTGACAAAGGACGAGTCGGCGCTGCCGTCGGCGTTGAGGCGCACGAGGGTGCTGCTGGTGCCGACGTAAAGTTTGCCGTCGGCCGTGCGCGCGAGGGCGTTGACCGAGCCGGAAATCGTCGGCGGCAGGAAGGCCGTGCTCACGCTGCCGGGCACGGCGTTCGGGTCGAAGGTCAGCGCCACGGCGCTCGTGGGCGTCTGGCCGTAGGCGTTGGTGATGACGACGTGGAAGGTGTCGCCGAAATCCCCCGCCCCGACGTTCTCGACCGTGTAGCTCGCGGAGGTGGCGCCGTTGACGATCTCACCGTTGCGATACCACTGGTAGGTGAAAGGCCCGGGGCCGGCGACGGTGACGGAAAACGTCGCCCCGCTGCCATAACCGACGGCCTGCGCCACCGGCGCCGCGGTGACGACGGGTGTGAGCTTGACGATGATCTCGGTGCCGGGTGTGAAGGTCTCCCCCGCCCCGTTGCTGATGCGCGTCGTGTAGACGCCCTCGTCGCCGAGGCCCGGCGACGCGATCGTGTAGGTCGGCGATGTCGCCCCGGCGATGCGCTCGCCGTCCTTGAACCACTGGTAAGCGTAGGCCGTGCTCGTCGTGCCCGACTGGATCGTGATCTCCACGCCGGGATCGACTTCGACGACGGAAAGGCTGCCGGTCGCGACCGGCGCCGGCTCGTAACTGGCGTAAAGCAGCGCGAAGCGGTTGCGCGCGACGCCGTTCACGTGCGTGAAGATGCCGCCCACGGCGAGGCGACCGTCGGCGAGCTGCGCGAGCGCATAGACATCGCCGAGGTTGCCGCCGTTGGTGAAACCGGTGCCGACGTCGAAGACCGGATTGACCTGACCGTTGTCGCTGATGACGGCGAAGCCGCGGCGCTCGCCGCCCCCGAGCGTGGTGAAGCGGCCGCCGACGGCGAGTCCGCCCTGGGCGAGCGGGAGGAAGGTGAAGACGGCGAAGTTGGCATTGCCGCCGGGCATGAAGCCGGTGTCGCGCGTGCCGTCGGTGTTCAGGCGCACGAGCGGACCGGTCAGCACGCCGCCGAAGGAGGAGAATTCGCCGCCGACGAGCAGGCGTCCGTCGGATTGCAGATGCAGCGCCCGCACCGACTCGGAGCCGGGGATGCCGCTGCCGATGGCGAAGGTGTCGTCCCGCGCGCCGTCGGCGGACAACCGGACGAGGCCGGGCGAAGCGACGCCCGCGAAAGTCTGGAACGCGCCGCCCGCGTAGAGCGTGCCGTCGCTCGCGCGCGCGAGGGCGTGGATCGTGCCGTTGGCGCCGGCGCCGGCGTTGAAGGTCGTGTCGCGCGTGCCGTTGGCGTTGAGCCGCGCCAGACGGCCGGTCGAGACGCCGCCGAGCGTGGAGAACGCGCCGGCGATGAGGTAACGGCCGTCCGGCAGACGGAGCACGGCCGTGATCTCGCCGCTCGGCGAAGGCGGCGTGAACGTCGTGTCGCGCGTGCCATCGGCATTGAGGCGCACGAGGTAGGGCGCGCTGGCGTCGTTGTAGGTCGTGAACGCACCGTAGAGGAGGAGCTTTCCGTCGGGTTCGACGATCGCGCCATTGACCGTGCTGCCGAAGCCCACCCCGAAGGAGACCGACGGGTCGGCGTAGCCGTCGCGATCGACCACGACGACGCGGTTGGCGGTCGCGCCGTTCCACGTCGTGAAGGCGCCGACCACGAGCGTGCGGCCGTCGGAGAGCGGAAGGATGGCGCGGACGGCATTATTGGCGAGCGACAGGCCGGTCTGCGCCGTGGCGACATCGCCGCGCCGCACGGGCGAACCGTGGAAGCGTGCGACGCCGGGGCGCAAGGCGCCATTGACCGCGCGGATGCCGCCGGAAACGAGGAACTTGCCGTCGGGCAGCGCGAGCAGGCCGTAGGCGTTGGCGAGCGGGTCGATCGTGTCGGCGGCGAAGAGCGCGTCGGCCGCGCCGTTCGGTCCGAGACGGCCGACATTGTATCGCACCTCGTCGCGCACGGTCGTGAAGCCGCCGGTGAATGCGATGTTGCCGAACGGATCGAGCGCGAGCGCGCGCACGTAGCCGTTCATGCCCGTGCCGGGGATGAAGTTGGCGTCGCTCGTGCCGTCGGCGTTCAGGCGATCGAGCCGGTTGGCGAGGAAGCCGCCGGAATTCGTGAACGTGCCGCCGATGAGGATCTGGCCGTTCGCGAGCGCATCGACCGCGATCACGCCGCCGGTCAGGGCGGTGTTGGCGGCGAATGCGGTGTCGAGCGCGCCGGTCGCGGAGAGGCGCACGAGGCCGCTTTCCGTCGTGCCGCTGAACGACGTGAACTCGCCGGCGACCAGCAACCGGCCGGTCGAATCGAAATCGAAATCCCACACCGTGCCGCCGACGGGGCCGCTGCCGGCGTTGAAGCCGGTGTCGGGCAGGAGCGCGTTGCCCGTGCCGAGCGTCACGCGCGCCACGCCGGGGCGCGCCACGTCGGAGACGCCGGTGAACGTGCCGGCGAGGATCACGCCGCCGTTGGCATCGAGCCGCGCCCGGCGCACATGGCCGCCCTGCACGCGGAGTTCGTTGACCGTCGCATCGAACTCCACGCCACCGAAGGAGCTGAAGCGCACCGCGCCCTCGAAATCGACGCCGCTGTATTCGGTGAACGAGCCGAACACCCAGAGGTCTCCGTCCGGCAGCTCGAGGATCTCGGTCACCGCATTGTTGAAATGCGGATCGCCGAAATACCCGGAGAGCCGGAAGCCCTCGTCGATCTGCCCGCTGGGCAGGAAGCGCGCGACGCCGTGGCGGGGCTTGCCGCCGGCGAAATCGAAGAGTCCGAGAAGATAATATTTTCCGCCGCTGCCCGGGCGCACATCGACGAAGGGCTGCTCGAGCAGACCGGCCCCGACGCCCGCGAATGCCGGATCGCGCGCGCCGGCGGAGGTGAGCTGCGTCACGCCGCCGCGGCCCGCGACGGTGTCGAAAAAGTAACCGCCGATGAGGACCGCATCGCCGGTCGCGACCGCGATGGCCTGCGGCGCCGAGCCGGCAAAGCTCTGGTATTCGTCGTGGACGAGGACGAAGGTCGTGTCGCGCGCACCGGTCGTCGTCAGCCGGAGAATGCCGCCGAGGCCGGTGAAATTCTCCCCGCTGTAGCCGTCGTAGGAGCCAAAGTTTCCCGTGATGAGAACGCGCCCCTGGCTGTCGAGTTTGAGTCCGGTGAGGTAGGAGCCTCCGGCGGTTCCGGCACTGCTGCCCAGGATCGCGCCGGTCGCGAAGGCGGTGTCGAGTGCGCCCGCCGTCGTGAGACGCGCGAGACCGTTCCGCGTCGTGCCATTGTAGGTGTTGAAGGCGCCGCCGATGTAGAACAGTCCCGCTGAATCAACCTCGACCGTGAAGATGGCGCCGTTGGTGCCGCCGGTGAAGGCGATCGTGGTGTCGAGCGCACCTGACGTGGTGAGCCGCGCGATGCGGTTGCGCGTCGTGCCATGGACTGAGGTGAACTCACCGACGATCACCGCGCGACCGGAGCTGTCGAGTGTCAGGTCCCAAACGGTGCCGTTGGCGCCATTGTTCGATGTAATATTGGCGAAGGTCGTGTCGTGCGTGCCGTTCGTATTGAGTCTCGCAACGCGATTGCGCACTGTGCTGGCGACGCTGGTAAACTGGCCGCCGATGACCGGCTTGCCGTCGCTCTGCACCGCCATGGCAATGACCACGCCATTTGGACCGGTGCCGGGATCGAAGGTATCGTCGAGCGTGCCATCGCTGTTGAGACGGGCGACCCGATTGCGGGGCGTGCCGTTGAAGGAGGTGAAGTTGCCCGCGAGGTAGATCTTGCCGTCCGTGTGGACGGTGAGCGCATAGATCGGGCCGTTGGCGCCGGTGCCCGTGGCGGTGCGAAACGCAGTGTCGAGCGAGCCATCGGCGTTGAACCGCGCGAGGTTGCCCGCGCTCACCATGCCGTCGGTGAAGGAGAAAATGCCGCCGACCACGACCTTGCCATCCGCTTGCACGGCGACTGCCCTCGCTGCCCCGAAGCGCCGCACCCCCGCATCAAACGCGACATCCAAATCGGTCGCCCAGACGCGAGGTGCCGACGCGAACACGCCGATCAGGAGCAAGGCCGTTGCAATAATGTATCGGGCCGCACGGCACGAGTGCGCGGAAAACAAGTGAGGGGCAACCATTGCCCATCAGAGTGCCTAGGTCTACCTCTCCGACAAGTCGCTCAGTCTAGGGAAATCCCTGAATTCACAGTGATACCATAAGCGTGCCGTCAGGGCCGTTCGACCCTGAGGCGGAGGAAGAGGTTGGCGCCGGCGCTGAGTGGCACCCGACCGCGCCACGTCTCCACGCCATTCACGGTGGAGACGAGTTCGTGCTCGACGCCCTCGCTAGTCCACAACGTGAGGTTGGTGGAGAACTGCACGGAGTAAGTGAGTTCACTGCGCCCGACGGGCCGCGTGTAGGTGTAGGCGAGGTCGGTCGCGACGACGCCGATCTCCGGCAAGCCGCCGGTCGCCGCTGTGCGCGGATCGAGGCCGAGCGCGTATTCGAGGAGGTTTGCAAAACCGTCGCCGTCGGGATCGGCGTTGGGTCCGCTGATCGCGGGATCGAGCAATTCCTCGGCGGTGAAGTGCTCGAGCGCCCAGGAGTCGAGTGAGGGCGTGACGACAAAGCTGCGGTCGACCGGATCGGCCGCGAGATGGTTGGCGTCGCCGGCTTGGCTGGCGCGCACGGTGAAGGAGCCCGGAGCGTCGAGCAGCAATTGGCCGCTCTCCATGCGGCCATTGCCACTGACGAGGGTGAAGCTGACCGGTAAGCCCACGCTGCTCGTGGCGGACAACGCAAGCGGGACGGACGTGAAAAGCCGGTCGCTGAGCGCCGCGAAGGTGATGCTCTGCGGTGCGCGGGCGATCGTGAGCGTGCCGGACGCGGTGCCTTGGTAGAGCGCGTGGTCGATGGTGGCGATGACGGCATAGGTGCCGGCGTTGGTCGGCGCCGTGGCCGAGCCGTCGTAGGTCATGACCAGCGCAAGCCCCGCGGGAGTCGTGCTTGCGGTGACGGTTTTCGGCGAGCCGTCGTAGGTTGCGCTCAACGAACCGAGGGTGACGGTGGCCGGCGCCTTGGAGACCGTGAACGTGCGCGAGACCGGCGTCGCAGCTTGGTAGGTATTGTCGCCGGCTTGCGCGGCCGTCACCGTGACAGCGCCCACTCCCGTGAGGGTGAGTTGATTGCCCGCGAGACTGGCCGGCCCGGACATGAGAGTGAAATTCACGGGCAGACCCGAGTTCGCGGAGGCCGAAAGCGCGAGCGGCACATCAGTGTAGCTGCGATCAGCGAGCGCGGCGAAGGTGATGGTCTGGCTGAGCTTGTTGACGGTGAGCGTGGCGACCGCGGATGTGACCGACCCCGCGGCGTTGGAAACGACGACATCGTAATCGCCCGCAGCGATGATGGTGACATCCTCGAGCGAGAGCGTCGACGCGTTGGCACCGGGAATATTTTCCCCGTCCTTGCGCCACTGGTAACTGAGCGGCGCCGTGCCGTTCGCCTGAACTGTGAATGACACATCCGCTCCGGCGACGACGGTTTGGCTCAGCGGCGGCGAGTCGATCTGCGGGACTGGAGTTTCATCCAACGTGCCGCTGTCGCTGGCACTCGGGGCCGACACGCCCATCGGATTGGCGGCCTTGACCCAGTAATGATACTGGACGCCCGCTTGCGCCGTGGTGTCGAGGTAGGTCGGGAGCGGAACGCGCTGCACAATCATTGTGGCCTGGGCGAAATCCGCGGCAGTGCCGCGCCAGACCTCGAAGCGCCGCCACCCGACCGGAGCACGCCACGTGACGCGCACGCCATTCCCCGAGAGATCCCCGAAGGCGCTGACTTCGGTTGGAGCCGTGGGAGCGACCAAGGTGCCGGTGGCGACGGTGATACCGCTGGGGCGGTCGATTTCGGTGCCATCGCCCAACTGGCCCCAAAAATTCGAGCCGGCGGTGCGAAGACTGCCGTCGTTCACGGCGATCACGACATGGTTTCCTCCCGTGGATACCGCATAGGCATTGCCGCCGAAGACCTGGATCGGGGTCGCACTCTGGGTCGTGGTGCCATCGCCATAGCGACCGGAGTTTACGCCGGCCGCCCAAACGGTGCCGTTGGTCTTGGTCAGGAAACTCGTGCTGCCACCGGCGGCGACGCCGCTGAACCCGGTCCCGATTTGAATCGGGGTGAACACGCCGGCGAAACCGGGATCGCCTTGCGTGGTGCCGTTGCCGAGCTGGCCGTTGCTGTTGTTGCCCATCGCCCACACGCTGCCGTCGGATTTGAGGAAAAGCGTGTGATTGTCACCGGCCGCGACTGCCGTGGCCCCGCTGGCGGCCTGTCCCCAACTCGTCGAGAAATCACTGCCCCGGCCAAGCGCGCCGTAGGAAAAATAACCTGCCGTCCAAACGGTGCCGTCATCCTTGAGCGCGACGCTGTGCCTTTCTCCGGCGGCGACCGCGATGATCCGATCCAACAGCCGCACCGGCGATCGCGGAGACTGGATGCCACCCGTGCCCAGCTGGCCCCAGCCATTGCCGCCCATCCCCCAAAGCGAGCCGTCCTTGCGGATGAACAGACTGTGCTCAGACCCGGCGGCGACGGCGGCGACATCCGTGGCGACCAAGACCGGCTCGGTCCGGTGGGTCGTGGTGCCGTCACCGAGCTGGCCGCTGCCGTTCGCTCCCCTCGCCCAGAGTTTGCCGTCACTCGTGACGAACAGGGTGTGGGCTTGGCCGGCCGCCATTGCGACGACCTCGGTGGCGAGCAAGCGCGGGGTTCGCACCCGGAACTCATTGAGTGCCGCCGGCAATTGTCCGGGATAGGCGTAACCCATCCCCCAGAGGCTGCCGTCCGTGCGCAGGAACAAACTGTGTTCGCGACCAGCCGAGACTTGCAGGACGCCCTCGGGCATGGTGACGCGCAAGGTGACAGGAGCGGAGTCGACCGAACCGGCGAGGTTGCTCACCCGCACCGTGTAGATGCCATCGTCGCTCAATTGCAGGGCGGCGATCGTCAGTTCCGGCTGCGTGGCGCCGACAATCTCCGTGCCGTTGCGATACCATTGGTAGGTGAGCGTGCCCTCTCCTTCGGCGACGACATGAAGTGTGGCGCTCAGGCCGACAAAACTGCGCGCGCCGACCGGTGGCGTGACGATGAGAGGAATCGGCACGGCTGCGGGCGCGCCGGCGTCGCTGGCGCCGAATTCGGATGGTCCCGCAGGATTGACGGCGCGCACCCAATAGTGCGTCCCGCCCTGCGGCGCATTGCTGTCGTAATGGTAGGCATCGATGACCGTGGCCAACAACGTGACCGGCGCACTGCTCGTGCCGCGCCAGATCTCATAGCCGGCCGCTCCCGGCACGCCGTCCCAGACGATGCGCACGGCCCCGGGGATCGTGGCATCGCTCGCGCTCAGGTTGCTTACGGCCTCGGGAAGGGAAAACAGCCCCGTGTGCACGATGATCGGCGACCATTCGCCGTAGATCGAACCACCGCCCAATTGGCCGACGTTGTTGCTCCCCGCCGCCAGCAAGGTGCCATTCGGCAAAGCCTGCAGCATGTGGGACCAGAAAGCCGACACTGCGACCCTCACCGGCGAAAGTTGCGCGGGAATTAAATTAGATGACGAGAACTCGCTGGTGGAGAGGCCGCTTCCCATCCGCCAAAGCGAACCATCCTGCTTCCAGAAAAAGGTGTGGTTGTAACCGCAGTCCATCCCTCGCACATCGGTCGTGATGAGCACCGGAGTCGGGCGCGAAGTCTGGGTGCCGTCGCCGAGTTGCCCATAGTCGTTGCCGCCGAAAGTCCAGAGCGCGCCATCGAACCGAAGGGCGGCCGTGTGCCGCGCGCCGGCGGAAACCGCGACCACTCCTTCCATGACCGTTTGGAAAGTGGCGCGAGGGAAGGTCGTCCCATCTCCCAGTTCGCCGATGTAGTTGCGCCCGGCCGTGCGCAGTTCGCCGTTGATCATCACGACGGCCATGTGCTCGGCCCCGATGGCCATGTCGCGAACGCCCTCCATGATCTGCACCGGCGTCGCCGTGGTGGAAAAGACCGTCTGACTGACCCAAGTGCCGTAGCCCGAAGCCCAGAGAGATCCGTCGCGCTTGAGGAACAACGTGGCGGTATCTTGAGTGGCCACCTTGACGACATCAGTCATCACGAGAACCGGCGTCGGCCTGCTGGTGTTCGTGCCATCGCCCAACTGCCCCGAACCGTTGTAGCCCATCGCCCACAGGCTGCCATCTCCCTGCAGGTAGAAACTGTGCAACCGGCCCGCGTAGGCGCGGATCACACCGGTGGCCACCTGCACAGGGGTCGAGCGCGACTCCATCGTGCCATCGCCGAGTTGACCAACGGAGTTGCCGCCGGTCGCCCAGAGTGTGCCATCGGAACGAACCATCAGGCTGTGAACTTGACCGGTTGCGACCTGCACGACGGCGGCCGGACCGGTGACCGTGAGCGTGGCGGAAGGCGAAGTAGCGGAGCCGGCGATGTTGGTCGCGGTGATCGAGTAGTCGCCGGCGTGTTCGGCGAGCAGGTGCGAGATCGTGTAACTCGCACCGGTCGCCCCGTCGATCGGTGCGCCGTTGAAATGCCATTGGTAGCCGATGGGCAGGGTGCCGCTCACGGTCGCGGTGAACGTAACCGCGGTCCCCACCTGCGCGGTTTGACTCGCCGGCGGCGTGACGATGGCAGGGAGCGTCCCGAGCGAAACGCGACCTGAATCGCCTTGGCTGAAGGCGGATACGCCCCGTGGGTTGGCCGCCTTGACCCAATAATAATAGGTCACGCCCGGTGTGGCGGTCGTGTCTTCGAAGTAGGTAAGGTTCACCCGCAGCGCGAGCATCGTGGCCGTCGCGGGATCGTTGGTGGTGTTGCGCCAGACCTCGAAGCGGCGCCAGCCGAACGGGGCGTTCCAACTCAGACGCACACCGTCGCTGTAGACATCGTTGGTCGCCACGAGATTGGTCGGCGCAGCGGGCGCGGTCCAGTCGCCGCCGGTGACTCGCATGGCGGTGACAATATCGAACACTCCGTTGCCCAGACCCAGTTCACGATTGCTGTTCAGACCGCTTGCCCAGACGGAACCGTCACTGCGCAGATGCAACATGCTTCCGGTCGTGATTCCGACGGAGAACACATTGGATGATGAAACTTGGACCGGCACGGATGACAGCGCGGTGCTGCCGTTGCCGTAGGCGCCTTGGTTGTAGCCCATGGCCCAAAGTGTGCCTTGGGTAAGCGTGAATGCGCTCGCATTTCCGCCCGCCGCGATCACCGCGACTGACGTGGCGACTTGGGTCGGCACCGCCGTATCAATCTGCGATCCGAGGCCGAGCTGGCCATAGTCGTTCGCTCCCATGCTCCAAAGCGTATCGTCCGTCCTGACGAAGAGCGAATGCGCGTGGCCGGCGGCGATCGCCTTCACGCCGCTCGCGACTTGCGTCCACGCGCGGCGGGAGGCGAAGTCTCCCAGCCCAAGCGCGCCTCTCGCTCCCTCCCCCGTCGCCCAAAGGGTGCCGTCTGATTTGAGCATCAGGCTGTGCTTGTTGCCTCCGGCGACTGCGACGACCCCGTCCGCCACCTGCACCGGCGCGGTCGGGGCGATGGTTGTGCCGTCACCGAGTTGCCCCTCGAAGTTACGGCCCACGGCCCACAGCGTGCCGTCGCGACGAATGAAGTGCGTGTGATACTCGCCGGCCGAGACTTGCGCGACCTCCGCGGCAATCTGGATGGGGATGTGATTGTCGTTGGTGATTCCGTCCCTGTAGGAAGTGCTCAACCCTTGGGCCCAGAGGGTCCCATCTTGTTTGAGCCAGACCGAGTGCGCGGCGCCTGCCGCCATCTGCACCACGTTTTCGTCGATCAGGACCGGCACATCCCAGCCTTGGTAGGAAAAATGACCGAAAGCCGGCGGCAGGGCACCCTGCGATGTCCGACCCATCCCGAACAACCGGCCGTCCGTGCGGAGGAACAGATTGTGACTGCCTCCGGCCGCGACGGACAAGACCCCATGCTCGGGCAGCACGATGACTGAAGCTGATCGACTGTCGCTCGAACCGGCCGGGTTTGTCACCACCACGTGATAATCGCCGGCTTGCTCGGTGCTGAGAGCCGTCAGCGTGAGTTGCTGCAGCGTCGCACCGGGAATCGGTGTGCCATTACGGAACCACTGGTAGGTGACATCGACCATGCTATTTGCCACCACACGCAAGGTCGGACTCGTGCCGGCGATGAAGGTGGCGCCGACCGGATGAGCGACGATCTCGGGCAGCTCGATCAGGTTCACAAATGCCTGGTGGGATGTCACCGATCCTCCCGGACCTGTGATCCGCACATGATACGGACCTGACTGCGCATAAGAGAGATTGGACAATGTAAGGGTGGCACCGGTGGCACCGGGAACATCCTGACCGTTGCGCACCCATTGATAGCTGAATGGTCCGGTGCCCTGCGCCATCACGCTCAACGTCACGGTGCCGCCTGCGGCCGCCAGCTGACCGCTCGGTTGCGTGGCGATCACGGGCGGACCGAGGGTGACGGTCAAGGTCGCCGCCGCACTGACGGCAAAACCCGCGTCGTTGGTGGCCACACAACGGAAGCGCAGCGCGTTCTGTTCCAGAGCCAGATTCGCCAGGGTCAAAGTCCGCGTTGTCGCGCCACTGACGGTGGCTGAGTTCGCGAGGTCGGTCCAAGTCTCCGAGTTCGCCGGGGCTGATTGCCAGCGGTAGGTGATTCCCGTCCCGCCGGTCGCCTGAATGGTGAAGCTGGCGGACTGGCCGGTCAGGCGCTGCAGCGATACCGGCTGTGTCGTGATGGAGGGGAGCAAAAGATTCGGATCATCCAGAAACAGGGCGTGCTCGCTGCCGGCGGATACCGCATAGGTCAGTCCCAAATTGGCGGGGATGCCCGCGTTGTAACCCTGTCCGATCATTCGTCCCGACCCGTCCAGAAGGAAATTCAAGGTGTTGCCCGAGTTCGCCGTGAGCGCGATGCCATCGTTCGTCGCGAAAGGAGTGGTCACGGCGCTACCCCATCCTTGAACGGTCCCGTCCGACTTCAGGGCCAAGCCATGATACCAGCCCGTCGCGATCGCGACGACATCGGACGTGGGGACACCGATCGGGAAATTCCCCGCCGCAGGCGAGCCTTCCCCCCAGGAAACCACCGACCCGTCGCTGCGCAGAACCATGGCGTGGAACCGGCCGCCCGCCACGGCCACGGCATCGGAAATCTCAGCTATCTGTTGCTTGGCTTGAGCACTCAGAAAACTTCCCCATGCCGTAACGGTGCCATCGGCTTTCAAGACAAGAGCGATGGCGTCACCCAACGCGACTCCCACGACTCCAGTCAATCCGGGCGGCAGGTCGGATTGCAATGAACTGCCGGTGCCCCAGGCGCTCACGGTGCCATCGCCCTTCAAAGCGATGGCGGCTTCGTTGCAGCAATCAGCCGCCACCACATTATTCAATCCCGCTGGCACCGTCGCGTAGTTCGCCAGCAAACCCCACATCGCCACCGTGCGGTCAGCTCTGATGGCCAGGCTGGTATTGGCACCCGCCGCAATGCCGACCGCATCGCCCAGACCGGCTGGAACGGTTTTTTCCCCATAGTAGCTCCAGCCCGCGTTGGCCTGAACCCGACCTGACGCCGGCGCGACGTGAACATAGAACACGGTGCGGGTGACGCCGACGCTGTCGGTGGCGAACACTTCATAATACCCTCCGTCGCGCAAACCCGCTTGGGCGATGGTGAGTGTGGCGGAGTGCTGATCCGGCAGGACTTTGCGGTTGCGGCGCCACGAATACGTCACCGCACCACTTCCCTGCGCGGTCGCATCGACCGTCAGGCTTTGACCCGCTCGGATGAGCCGGCTGAGCGGACGGTTCACAAAATTCGGTCCCGCAAAAATCACGGACGCCGGAGCCGACTCGACCGAACCCGTCGGATTGCTGACGACGACGGTGTAATCGCCCAGATTGCCCGACTGGATGTTGGCCAAGGTGATCGTCGGACCGGTCGCGCCGGGAATGGGTGCGCCATCTTTGTGCCACTGATAGGTGAGTGGAGAAACGCTCCCCTGCGCTTCGACGCGGAGCGTCGCCTCGCCACCCACCGGAACTGTCCGGCTGAAGGGCCCGCGCACGATCTTCGGCAGGGACTCCAAGTGCAGCGTGAGGGAACCATAGCTCGAGCCGCGCACATTGGTCGCCCACAGCGTGTAATCGCCGACATTTTCCGCCTGGAAATTCGGGATCGTCAGCACCGCCTCGGTGGCCCCGGGCAGATCGACGCCTTTGTGCTTCCATTGATAGGTGTGCGGACCGGTGCCGCCGACGGTAGGCTGCAGCGTCACCGTGCTGCCCCTCACGATGGTTGTCTCATAAAGGGTGAGTGTGACGGTGGGGAAACTCGGCTGCACCGTCAGCGTCACTGGCTCCGTGACCGTGGTCCCCAAGGGGTTGGTGACCAGGCAACGGAATCGATCGCCGGAGTCGGCCAGCGAAACTTGCTGAACCGCGAGGCTGTTCCCGGTGCTGAAATACATCGGACCGGAGATGTCCTCCCACTCCACACTGCCCGTGCGGAGCCGTTGCCAGCGATACGTGGGCTGGGTGTAGGATGTGACTTGGAACGCAAAATGAGCGGTCGAGCCGTCGTTGACCAGACGGTCGGACGACTGCTGGGTAATCCGCGGCGCGCTGCGCACCGTGACCCGGAAATTGATGCTTGCCGAGCCGTAGGCATTCGAGACGAAGAGGAAATACTCGTTCTCATCATCCGGCGTGGCGTTCGTGATGGTAAGCGTGGGGCTGTTCGATCCGACCGTCGTGTTCCAACGCCGCCACGCAAACGTCATCGGGGTGCTGCCGGCCAATGCCGGTGCGATCGTGATCGACCCTCCCAAATCCACCTCGAAATTCGGAGAGTAACTGGAAAAGGCGACGACTGGCGGCGAATTCGTCACTGTCACAGTCGCTGGCGAACTGGTCACTGAGCCCGCTGCATTCGTCACCACGCAGCGGACCCGATTGCCTGTTCTCCAAGTCTGGATGCCGGGTAACGTAAGCGTAGCCGTGCCGGTTCCCACGTAAGACGAGCCATCATCGAACAAATCCCCCCAGTAATCGATCCCCAGCGACGCGATTTGCCAACGGTAGGTCAGCGGTGTCGAACCGGTCACCCCGACACTGAACTGCACGGACTGTCCCGCGCTTGCGGTGACATCCACGGGCTGGGTCACAATCGTCGGCGGGATCGGTGGCAGGACCTGCAGGGTCACTTCCGCACTGGTCGCGGTTCCCACCGAATTCGACGCCACGCAACGGAAGCGATCCCCGTTCATGCCGAGAGTGGCCGCATTGACGGTCATGGTCGTGTAGTAGGTTCCCGAGTATTCGGTCCCGTTGCCGATAGATTCCCAAACCGACGCGCCGGCGGGCCGTCTTTGCCACTGCAAGAGCGGCGCGGGAATACCGGATACGCTCACGACGAACTGGGCGCTCTGGCCGGCCGTCACGGACCGATCGGCCGGCTGGCTGAGGAATGCGGGAGCTACGGCGCTGGGAATGAAGTGAACATTGAGCTGGATGCTGCCCCACTCGCCTTCCCAGCCGTCCACGGCGAAATAGTAAGTCGTGCCGCCAGTGACATCGATGGTTGCCACGCTGGTCCGCCGCACTCCGCTCTCGATATCATCATTGGCAGAGAGCTGGGTCAGGCTGTTGACGGCGGCGCCGGTGTAGGCGCCGAGCATGGTGTCGAAGAGGCTGCCGGCCGTCGTCACCGTCAGCGAACCGTTGCCCGGCGCTGTCCACTTCCACCAGACGGACGCTCCTCCCGGCTCATCGGGAGCATGGTTCGGCTCACCGGCCTCCTTGCCCGCACCGATGCTGGAGCCGCTGATCACCGCGGCGTTATTGAGCAAAGAGATCTGCCCCGCGTTGGCGAATTGGTCGTTCGCCGGTGGCGTGAAACCACCGGGCCGGCCGTAGAGGAACTGCGCGCCGATGAGGTCGTCGTTCTGCAACGCATCGGTGTTGCTCACCGTGCTGTTCATGATCGCCGTCACGGTCTGGCCCGCCTCGTCGGGATGGTCGAGGCCGAGGAGATGCCCCAGCTCGTGAATCGCCACGCGGCGGATGTCCTCGGGATACTGCAACCTTCCGCGGTAGGAATCCCAGCCACCCGTCACGCCGGTGTTGAATAAAATGTCCGATTCCAAGCGCCGGTAACTGCCATCGCCGCGCGGCGAACTGCTGCGGTAGGACAATGTCACCGCGAGCACGTTCGGGCCGAAATCCTCGGGCGGCGTGACATCGTCGCCGTAGATCTGGTCGGCAAGGACGATCTCGTTGAGGCCGTTGTCCGCCGCCGCACCCGCGGCGACGATTTCGCCGGAGAGCTGCACGTTCGCGAGCTGCGCATTCCAGGCGGCGATCGCCGCCTGCAAGCTGGTCGCGTAGTTGGTGCCGTCCTGGAAAGTGGGCGTCTGCGGCATGCGGATCACCAGCGGGATCGTGCCGCTGTTCCAAGTCACGAGCGCACCACCCGGACCGCGGATGAGATCGTAAGCCGAAGCAAACGTCGCCGCAGCCAACGCCAAGAGCGCAAGGAGGGGACGCGGAAAAAGATTACTTTTCACGGCGCACGCTCCGGATCTGCTCGGCGAAGGTCGCGGGCGTCAGCGCCTCGGCCTTGGCTTTGAACTTCTTCTGCAACAGCGCCGCCCCGCCCTCGGTCATCGGCATCGCCACCTCGGCCACGTCGGCCATCGGCACGTCGTTGCTGCGCGCGATATAGTCGCGGCCGGCCTCATCCTTCCGGATGCGGTAGCGGCCGTGCATCACCGCGTAGAGCGGGAAAAACGTCCGGCCGTTGCCGTGCACGAAGAGCACATCCTCGTCGCCGACCGCGAATTCCGGCACGCCCTCGACGCGCAATTCGTAGTCGCCGACCTTGCCGCCGAGCAGCGTCAGCACGAGCGGGCTCGGCGCCGTGCCCGCGATCGTCTCGATCACCTCGAGCGTCACGCGCGTATGGATGCGCGGCCGGCCGCCGGGACGCGGCGTGGCGAACGACTCCACCGCGGCCACCCGGGCGCGCACGACGTAGTCGGCACCGTTGACGAGTTCGTCGAAGCTCGGCGGCTTCACCGAGGTCGCCTGCACGCTGACAGGCAAAATCAGACAGAGAAATCCTCCGAAAAGGAGTGAGAGAAATGGGCCGGAACGAAACATGACAGTGTGGCGCCGTGAACGCGGTCGCTCGTGCTGCCGACTCCGGAAGATCGCTCCGCCAGGGCCCACGCGCCGGACAGCGCCAGCGAGCGTGCCAATCACGTTTTCCGCGGCAAGCCCGGTTTGCCATCATTAGCCCGCCTTGCGCGATGACGCCATTATCTGCTGAGCCGCACGCGCACGCTTCCCGTCAGCGCGTCACGCGAAGTCGGAAGAAAACCGTCGCACCCGTGCCCAACGGCACGCGCGCTTCCCAAGTCTCGGTGGCACCGGTCGCGATCCGCTCGTGCATGATGCCCGTGTCCTCCCATGTCGCCAAATCGGTGGAATATTCCGGCGCGAACGTCACATCGCCTCGCACCGCCGGCCGGGTGTAGGTGAACACCCACTCCGTCTCCGTCACGCTTAACTCCGGGATCCCCGCCGTGCCCGCCGCCCGCGGATCGAGGCCGAGCGCGTATTCGAGGAGGTTCGCGAAACCGTCGCCGTCGGGATCGGCGTTGGGTCCGCTGATCGCGGGATCGCTGAGCTCGCCTGAACTGAAATACTCTCGCTGCCACGATTCAAAATTCTCCGTCACCGTGAACGTCCGTTCCACCGGCGTCGCGGCGAGGTAGTTCGATTCGCCGGCCTGCGTCGCGCGCACCGTGATCTGGCCCGCACCGCCGAGGAGCAGCGTCGCGCCATCGACCGTCGCCGGGCCGGCCACGACGCTGAAACTCACCGTCAGCCCCGCCGAACTCGTCGCGCTCAACGCCACCGGCACCGTCGTGAAAGCGCGGTCCGCCGGCGCGGTGAAATCGATCGTCTGCGCCGCACGCGCGATGACGAGTGTGCCGCCGGCCGTGCCGGCGTAGAGCGCATCGTCGATCGTCACCGCCACGGCGTAACTGCCGGCCTCGGTCGGCGGCGAGGTCGCGCCGTCGTAGGTGAGCGTGAACGCAAGTCCTGCCGGCGCCGTTTCGACCGTCACGCTGCGCGGCGTGTTGTCGAAGGTCTGCGCGAGTCCACCGAGCGTGATCGTCGCCGCCGCCTTCGTGACCGTGAACGTCCGCTCGACGGGCGCGGCGGCGGCGTAAGTCGCGTCGCCTTCCTGCGTCGCGCGCACCGTGACCGTGCCCGGACCCGTGAGCGTGAGCGTCGCGCCGTCAAGCGTCGCCGGGCCGGTGACGAATTCAAATTCCACCGAGAGGCCAGAATCCGCCGTCGCGACGAGCGCGAAGGGCGTCGGCGTGTAAGCGCGGTCAGCGGGCGCGGGAAAATCGATCGCCTGCTCGAGCCGCTCGATCGTCACGGTCGCCGCGGCGGTGACCGCCTCGCCGCCCGCGTTGGTGATGCGGCAGCGATACGCGTTGCCATCGCGCACGTTCGTCGTCGCGGCAGGCAGCGTGAGTTCCGCCGTCGCCGTGCCGGTGTGCAGCGTGTCGTCGCTGAGATCGGTCCACTCGCCGGTGCCGCCGGCGGACACTTGCCAGCGATACGTGAGCGGCGCGGCGCCGGTCACGCCGACGCTCAACGTCGCGCTCTCGCCGACCGAGATCGTGCGGTCAGCCGGCGGGGTGACGACGAAGGGCGGCTCGATCGGGTTGATGAGGTTGAAGTTGAGTTTCACGACGCCCCACTCGCCCGCCCAGCCGTCGACGGCGAAATAGTAGGTCGTGCCGAACGTGACCGGGACCGAGAGCGTGCTCGTCCGGATGACGCCGGGATCGACGTCGTCGTTGCCCGCGAGCTGCGTCAGCGTCGCGAGGGAGTTTCCGGTGTAGACGCCGAGCATCGTGTCGTAAGGGCTGCCCGAAGTGTTGATCAACAGCGTGCCGCCCGCCGTCGCCGTCCAGCGCCACCAGACGGAAGCGCCGCCGGTCGCGCCGAAATCCGTCTCGGGGTCGCCCGCGCCGTGCAGCGGCTCGCCGGGCTCGCGCGTGGCGCCGATGCTCTCGGCGTTCACGACGGCGCCGGTGCCGTTGAGCGCGAGCGCGGCGGCGTTGGCGAAGTCATCGTTCGCGGGCGCGGTGAAGCCACCGGGACGCCCGTATTGGAATTGCGCACCGTGGATGTCGTCGGGTTGGAGCCCATCGATGAATCCCACCGTGCTGCGCATGACGGCGAGGACGGTCTGGTTGTCCTGATCGGGATGGTCGAGCCCGAGCACGTGGCCGAATTCGTGGATCGCCACCCGGCGAATATCGATCGCGGACTGCAGCGCGCCGCGGTAGGAATCCCAGGAGCGGCCGCTGTTGAAGATCACGTCCGACTCCACGCGCGCATACGTGCCGTCCTCGCGCGCGATGCCGCTGCGGTAGGAGATGGTCACGGCAAGGACGCTCGGGCCAAACGCGGTCGCATCGGGCTCGCTGTCGTAAATGCGCGGCTCGAAGGTGACCTCGTTGACACCGTTGAACTCGCCCGCGAACCCCGTCGCCTGCACGTCAGTCGTGAACTGCACGTCCGCAAGCTGGGCGTTCCAATCCGCCAGCGCCGCCTGCACCGTCGTGATATGCGTCGTGCCGTCGGCAAAGGTCGTGCCCGTGGGCAATCGCAACACGAGCGGGATGGCCCCGTCGCTCCACGTCAGCAGTGTGCCCGTCGGGCTGCGGATCAGGTCGTAGGCGCGCGCCGTCAGCGCCACGACGGCCAACGCGACGAGCACGAACACCCCGCGCCAGGGAATGTTATTCCGCACGGCGCATCCTCCGGATCTCCGCAGCGAAATCGGCCGGCGTCAGCGCGGCGGTCTGCGCCTTTGCCCGCATTTGCAGCCGCGCCGCGCCGCCGTTCGTCATCGGCAACGCCACCTCGGCCACATCGCTCATGGGCACGTCGTTGCTGCGGGCGACGAACTCGCCGCCCGCGGCGTCGCGTTTGATGCGGTAGCGGCCGTGCATGACGGCGTAGAGCGGGAAGAAATTCCGGCCGTTGCCGTGCACGAAGAGCACGTCCTCGTCGCCGACCGCGAATTCCGGCACACCCTCGACGCGCATCTCGAAGTCCCCGACGCGTCCGCCGAGCAGAGTCAGCACCAGCGGATTCGGCGCCGTGCCCGCGATCGTCTCGCGCACCTCGAGCGTCACGCGCGTGAAGATCCGCGGCCGGCCGTTGGGACGCGGGGTGGCGAACGATTCCACGGCGGTCACGCGCGCGCGCACGACATAGTCGGCGCCGTTGACGAGTTCTTCGAAACCGGGCGGCCGCACCGACGTCGCATGCGCGGGCACGGCGAACCCGCCGGTCAGGGCGACGGCGAGCAAGAACAACGGCAACACGGGGTGACGGAACATGGCCGGGGAGACGGGAACGGTTATCCCGCCCCGCGCGCCCCGCAAGACGCGTCTGGCCGGGCCCTTCAGCCGCCGAGCCCCTGCTCGCGCACCCAGAGGGCGGCGCGGGCGACGAGGGCGTTGGCGTGCGGGAGGCCGAGCTTCAACTTGATGCTTTCGCGGTGCGTCTCGACTGTCTTCACGCTCACGCCGAGCGCGGCGGCGATCTCCGCCGTCGATCGGCCGAGACCGAGCTCGCGGAACACCTGGAGCTCGCGCTCGCTCAGCAACGACACGTCGTCACCGCTCGCGACCGCGCGCGGGATGCGCACGCGCTGCAGCGCAAGTTTCAGGCCGGCGACGACCGCCTCCGGTCCCTCGCGCTTCGAGATGAATGCATCCGCGCCGACCGCGAGCGCCTTCGGCTCGTAGGCCGCGGCGTCGAGCATCGAGAGCACGACGAGTCGCATGTCTGGATAACTCTGCCGCAATTCGCGCACGAGCTTGAGGCCGTCTCCGTCGGCGAGCATGAGGTCGATCACCGCCACCTCGGGCAGGTGTTGCGCGGCGAGTTCGAGCGCCTCGCGGCTGCCCGCGGCCTCGGCGCAGACCACCAAGGCCGGCTCGGCACCCAGGACGGCCGCGACGCCCGCGCGATAAAGCGGGTGATCGTCCACCAGAAGGATGCGGGTCGGCTTGGTCATGCGGGCAGAGGATTAACCAGTGCAGGCGCAGGGCTTCCTCAAGTGCTTTTTGCGTCCGGCAGCAGCCAGCGCGCCAAGCGTGCCGTGCAGACCTGCCACTGCAAGCGCGCCGCCGGAATATCGCCGGCCTCAGCGGCCTCGACGAGGGCGTTGCAAGCCTCCTGCAAGGGCAGGTCGCGCACGACGGACGCGCTGTTGGCGAGGTGATGCGCCGCCGCGCGCACCGCCGGCCAGTCGCCGGCCGCCACTGCGCGCGCGAGTTCGGCCTGCTTGGCCTGCCCCTCGGCGCGGAACAGGGCCTCGAGCCCCGCCGGGCGCGGTGCCGCCACCGGTGCGGCCGCGGCCGGCACGCCGACGGCGGCGACGAGCTCCGCGGGTGCAACCGGCTTGACGAGAAAGGCGTTCATCCCGGCCGCGCGCGCCTGCGCGCGCTCGGCGTCGCCGGCGTGCGCGCTCGCACCGATGATGCGCAGGTGGCGGCGTGCCGCGCGCAATTCCTCCGCCAGCGCGAATCCGCTGCCGTCCGGGAGCGAGCCGTCGAGCACCACCGCGGCGAATTCCTCCGCCGCCAGCGCAGCGCGCGCCTCGGCGAGGGTGCCGACGCCGCTGACCTGTGCGCCCGCGGCGAGCAGGACGGATTGGAAGAGTTCGCGCACGAGCAGGTTGTCGTCGACCACCAGCACGCGGCGGCCGGCGAGGTTCGTGTCGTGCGCCGCCGGCAGCGCGGGCAGATCCTCGGCGCGTGCGATCCGGCCAAGCACCGTGGCGGTGAAGGTGGAGCCGCGGCCAAGTTCACTCTCGACCGTGACGCCGCCGCCCATCGCCGCGCACAGCGCCGCAGTCAGCGCGAGGCCGACGCCCGCACCTTCCTGCTGAGCCGTGGGCTCCAGCCGCGCGAAGGCGGTGAAGAGCCGCGCGCGATCCCCGGGTGCGATCCCCGGACCCGTGTCGCGCACGGTGAGCACGAGGCGCACGTCGGACGCGCCGGCCGGCTCGGCGCGGAGCTGGACGGCGATCTCGCCGCGCGCGGTGAACTTCACGGCGTTGCCCGCGAGGTTGAACACCACCTGCCGCAGGCGCGCATCGTCGAGCTCGACTGCGCGCGGCACGGACGCATCGACGACGCAGTGCAACGCCAGCCCCTTCGCCGCGGCGCGCGGGCGCAGGCCCTCGACCGCCGCGCGGAGCAGGTCGCCGGGCGCGGCGACGCGCGCTTGCAGGCGCAGCGTGCCGGCCTGCACGGCGCCGAGGTCGATCAGGTCGTTGACCAGCCGCGTCATCAACTCGCCGTGCGAGCGCACAGCGTCGAGCCACGCCGCGGCCTGCGGCTCGGCGGCGACGCGGCCGCGGAGGAGTTCGCTGTAGCCGAGCAAGCTCTGCAGCGGCGTGCGCAGCTCGTGGCTCACCTTGGCGAGAAATTCGGACTTCAACCGGTTCGCCTCCGCCTGCACCGCCGCCGCGCGCAACGCCGCCTCGCGTTCGCGCGTCGCGCGCTGCTGGAACAGCAGCGTCGCACCGAGCACCAGCCCCAGCGCCGTGACAAGCAGCGGCCCCGAGCGCCATTTGCGGGCGATGCTCTGGAAAAATTCCACCTGCTCGAACTCCAGCCACCCGAGCATGCGCCCGTCGGGCGAGCGCAGCGCGGCGCGGCAGAAATACGGCGCGCCGATCTCCGGCACGGGCGAATGCTCGATCACGTTCGCGCCGTCGCGCCAGTCCGCGAGGTCCTGCGGCGTCGCCCGGCGCAACACCTCCACCGTGCCCGGCACGGCCGTCGGCCGGCTGCCGGCGAGCGCGAGCAACCAGCCGTCCTCGACGACGATCAGCCGCGCCCCCATCACGTGCGGCGCCGCGCGCCACTCGCGATGCAGCGCCCGCGACACCTCGCGCGAGAGCCGGGCCGTCTCCTCCGGCACGGCGAGCAACCCGCCCTCGATGAGATTCCGCTCGAGCCGGCCGAGCGCCAGCGGCGGCGAGTCGATCGCCCGCAGCAATTCCGGGTCGAGCAGGCTCGCCCGCGCCGCCGTGATGCGCAGACGGTTGCGCTGCAATTCCTCGCGGTTGTCCGCACCGGTCTGGTGCGCGAAGCCCAAGCCTCCCAGGAGCCAGAGCACCGATCCGGCGAGCAGCCAGCGCGTGCCCTTCGTCGGCACGAGGCGTTCCGCCGCGCCCGCGATCCCGGGCCAGAGCGCCGCGAGCACGGCGAGCCCGACCGCGCTTTGATAGAGCGCCGCGGCGAGCCCCATCGCGGTCGGCGGCCCGGACAGTTGCAACTCACCCAGCCACGCGGCCACCGGACCGACCGTGGAAAATCCGGGCACCGCCGCCACCGCGAGCACGAGCGCGCGCTGCCGCCGCGCGCCGCCGTGCCGCGCGATCCACACGAGGCCGACGAGCAAGGCCCCGAGCGCGAACGTCCCGGCCCCGCGCGCCGGATCCGCGATATGCCACGCGCACGACCCGCCGGCCGCCACCAAGGCCACCCACGGCCATACACGCCCGCGCGCACCGACCCAGCCCCAGCCCGCCACGGCGACGGCAAACCCCAGCGCCGTCAGCCAGTCGCCGAACAGCTCCGCGGAGATCAATTCCGGCGCGAAATCCGCCGTCGTGCCCGGCACGAGCCGGCTGTGGAAGAAATCAAAGGGCGGATTGAAGATCGCGAACTGCACCGCCGCGCCGACCACGCCCGCGCCCGCCATCCACGGCAGCCACGCCCACGTCGTGCGCCGCTCCGGATGCCACCACCACACGACGAGTGCGAAGCTCCACGCCAGCAGCACCAGGAACCAGACATAGTCCTGCTGCACGCCGAGCTGCCGGAACCAAAGCGGCCAAAAACCGGAAGTGACCATCACGCGAAGATACTCAACGGACGTCGCCGGAAACGGACGAGCCCAAATCTCCGCCGCTCGGTCAAAGTGTGGTTAATGCGGACTACCTAATGAAGCGACGTTGCGCTGCCTTGAGGGAGGGCGCGACCGCCGGGCGCGCCGAGAGTGGGCTGCGGCGGACCCAGCGGCGACGAGTGCGTAGCCTCGGCGGCGACGAGTGCATAGCCTCGGCGGCGACGAGGGCGAGACCGTGGCGGCAGCGAGTGCACAACCTCAAATCTCCACGAATTGACGCCCATTCCCTTCTTCAGCACCCCAACGGAGCGGGAGGAATGGACGCGATCATTTCCGAACCCTGGCCAGAGCCGCTTGGAATTCACGCCGCTTGCTCCCTCCGGCCAGCTCGAAGCGGCGCGTGAACTGGCTGACGCTGGCCGGCTGCCCCATCTGCAATCGTTCGGCCAGCCAGCCGTTCGTCACGGTGGTGACGCGCCGCATCAGGACCGCGAGCATCACTTTATCCGGCGACGATTTCCTGGGACCGAGCTTGCCCAGGTCGATCTTCAGCGCCCTTGCCGCCACGCCCAACCCTTCCTCCCACTCTTCCACGCGCAATTCTGATCGAGCTTCGGGTCCACCCAAGGAGGCGCGATCGAGTTCGGCGCCCCTCTGCCGCAGATCCTTCCGGAGCGCCTGCTTGAACTCCGGCGAGCCCACCACCCAGCCCCGACTGAGCCGTCCCAACCGTTCCTCTCTTTTCTTTGGTTCCTCCTCGGCCAACACCGCCAGATAAGCCCGGTAGCGTCTCCAGCCCGCCGGAGTATCCGGCAAGCCTCCGCTCTCGCCCAGCACGGTCTCCGCCGTCAGAAACGCCGGTCGGTCCTTCCGGCCGAACCAACGCAAACTGCTCCACGCGAACTCCTCCAACTTGTCCGCCGACACCACCTTGGCGCGCACCGGATTCAGATGGATGTAATGCGCCACTTGCGCCAGCGCATGTCCGGGCTCGACATGCAAAGCCTTGAAACGCCCTTGAAACGCATGGCCCACCTGGCCCCGAAACCGATTGAACCGTGCCGCCCACGTGCCCTGCAGCCACTTCATTCCCGCACTCAAGTTCGGCTCCGGTGTCTCCAAGGCCAGATGGAAGTGGTTGCGCATGATCACGAATGCATGCAGCCGCCACCCGCACTTTTCGCACGCCTCGAACAGACACCGCTCGAACGCTTCGGCCGCCCCCTTCGGTGCGAACAGATCCCGCCGGTAGTTGCCGCGGTTGATCACATGGTAACACGCCCCCTCATACTCCAA